>JAUILM010000351.1 GCA_030432855.1 Bacteroidia bacterium | reverse complement strand
TTTTTGGGCTTTGCATCATGATAGGTTCGCCCTCCCACCAATACCGTTTTAGGAGAGCAGTGTGCCAGGTATCTTTCTAGAAAATCTTGCTGAAGTATTGTGCAGTCACAGTCCAGAAAGAGGTAATATTCATACTCTGCTTTTGATGCCAGAAGGTTTCGAATAGCAGAGCGGCCAATGTTGCTGCCTAACACTTCAAAACGCACATGAGGCAAATTGGAAATACGCTGATTTATATCCCGAAAGGATGGTTCAGACCCATCATCAATACATATGATTTCAAACGGCACTTGTAGTCTCAACCCGTTTTCATGGAGGTGTTTCACCAACGTTACTACATCATAGTTATAAATGGGTATCAGAATAGAGATCATGGAACAAGACAAAAAAAGAGGCGCTTGGATATGCTTCCAGGCGCCTCAAAGGTATATTAAAACGATTGCTTAATCAAAGACTAGTCTTTCTGTGATTCTTCCTTCGTCAAAGGTGACTTCCATGACATACATACCTCTTGGAAGATCCTGATGATAGAATTCAAAATAATTGTTATTCACGCGGTCATATTGAGCTACTGTTCTTCCTGAAAGATCAATTACTCGCACTGTACGCATTGGGTAGTCTGAATTAGTCTGGATGCGAACGATCTCGGGTGAAGGGTTAGGGGATATATTTAAGCCCACATCAACTTTATTCAATTGTGGAATCGAGGTGGATACACTGTCGAGGCCGAGTGCCAGGTAGGCACGTGGTGCATAGTATCCTATGATGGTATCAATATACGCTCTACCTCTTTCGGCAGAAGCCGTTGGCGAACTAAATCGGGACACATCATCGTAGGACGCACCTTCTGGTACTCCACCAGTTCCTGCGGATGGATGCTCGATACCTCCCCAAAATTCGGCATCCCACCAGACCCAGGGTGATCCATCTACACGACCAAACATGTTAGTTGCCTGATTGAGAGGATAGAGTCCTTCATAGTAGTCGTGTCCGGCTACGGCAGAAGCCTCCATGGCTCGCTGGGTGAGTGCGTCATCCATACCTGCAAATATGTCATTTAATCCAAGATCATTGGCTGTCTGTGTGATTACCTGACTACCCTGTACCTCGACTACGGGCAGTGCACCCGCTGGTGATGGGACAGAAAGAATGCGCGAACCATAGGGAGCATTTTCCTCAGTGGGTACCTGAAAGCAAATAATGGGCATCTCATCCGCTTCCAGCCATGAGATATCACCCAGTGCACCACCGAGATTTACACACAGATCGAAGTCAGAGCTATAACCTACATGATTAGGCTCACATAATGTGTCTCCTGCGGGTACGGCGCCTCCGGGAGATAGTCCAAGAGATGTTCCATAGATATCACCGTTAAACATTTCAATGACCATAGGATCGGGATCTCCATCACCATCCAGGTCTGTGGTAAACTTTCCGGCAGGCATGGTTGTCGTGACAATTTCAGTGTATTGATCCAAAGTTGCAGCAGCTAAAGCGATGTATCCTCCGGTGCCTTGTCCCCATACCACGATTTTGGAAGTGTCAATACCGTAAGTATTACCATCTTCGACAAAATTTCGACGAAAATGACGAATGCAGGTCCGGGCATCCTGTACCCCTCTGTAGGCAGCATTGATCAGTCCCAGGGTCCTTTCTGATACAGATTCAGCGAAAGGATTCCAGCCGAGACGGTAGTCTGCAGATGCGACTACATATCCCATTCTTGCCAAGCGCTTGCAAATCTCTACAGTTGACGAGTCACGTAGTGATCCTGTAACACTTCCATTGGTTTGAATTGGAAGAAAATTGCCCGTATGCAAATAAACGACAAGCGGTCGATTTGTAATGGTGTCACCTGCTGGCGTGTACACATCCATGATCAGGGGTTGACGTTGAGTAGTCATCAATGTTGGGACAGGTAATACTGTATAATTATTTCCGTACACCACATTCTCTGTCACATCGACATTGTCAAAGACAGCGTCCAGGTAGCGTTCCTGAGCACCTACCTGCAGGGATAGGCATCCAGCTACCAATAAAATCAATAAGTACCTAAGTTTCATATGCAATATTTATTTGAGTTCTTAATTAATAGCTTTCTTAAAATCATATAAAAGGCTGATGTAAGCCAATCTTCCAATTCTCGGTCCTCCGTAAGTCTGGAAACTCTTGTTGTTCAATAGGTTAGATGCTCCAATCTTAAGTGTTGTGTTAATTGATTTGAAGTTGTAGTTGACCTGAGCATCGAGCAGACTATAGGATGGAATTCCTCCGGTAAATTGGGGAGATCCTTCAAAAATGAAGGAATCAATCCATTTGTAATTTATATTAAACCCAATGGGATTCTTGGTAAAACCGGACAGGTTTCGACCTGAGAAGCTGATGTTGAATTTATGCTCGGGAGTATTGAAAGCCGGGATGATAGGGTCGTCGACAAATTCCTTATTTAGCTTATTCCAGGAATAATTTCCGGCAAGCGTATAGTTGTCCCCGAAGTAGTAATTGAGACCCAATGCAAATCCCTGAGTAGTCACTTCATTGATCGAATTAGCCGCATAGCGAAAAATGTCAATGTTCGTTGGAAAACCTGTTGCAGGATCAAAGGAGGCATCCGCTCCCAAATTGAATCCCAGGAAATCATTGTAAATACTATAATAATAACCCGCATCTACATACAGACTGTTAAATAAGGTACTGCGATATCCTACTTCAAATGTTTTTACCTTTTCTGGTCGAACGGGGTCGATATCAAAGGTTTGTAGCACATTGGGGCCTGGATTAGTGAGGTAATCAGATAGAGATTCTATCGTGGTAAGACCTTTGACACCATTAAGATTTCCTGCCAGGGTCGCCCGGCCAACATTTAGATTTAAGTATTGATCCGTAAGTGTTGGATTTCTGATGGCAGAAGAGAAAGAAACACGTAGGAAGTTATTTGCCCTGGGTTTATATACAATGGAGGCTGCAGGAGAAAAGAGGTAATCAAAATTTTCGTTCTTGTCCATGCGCAGTGTACCTGAGAATCGCCATTTACCGTCTGAAACACCTTTTTCGATACCCGTATAAACGCCAAACTCACTATTGGTGATCTTGAAACCAGCGGTATCGTAGAAAACAGATCCTTCTGATTCGGGCCGATATTCTCGGAAATTTGCCCCGACTACAATCTTGTCCGTAAAAGCAGGGGTAAAGGTATACTCCGCATGGGTGTGTATCAGCTTTGAGCGATCTATGAATAGAGTACCTCCTTCAGCTCTCGGCTTACTTCGTATTTCATCAAAGAGCTGCTGAAATCGTGCGGTACCAGGAACGTAAAAGTCTTCACTTACACTGGGGTTGCTTTGCAGGTTGGCGTGAGCTTCAGCCTGCTCATGATAACCCCTTAATAAATCCTGGTTGGAGGCTAACCAGGCATTCGCCGCATCACGATCAAAACCCAGGATAATCTGGCCCGTGACCGGGTCTACATTGACTTCCAATTGTGGATATCCAGACTCCCGGATATCATCCAGAAACTCATTCCTAAAGAATCGCTCATAGTCCTGGCTCCATAGATTTGTGCTTTTTGCACTATCCAGCAGAGCCAAAGCCGTGAAATACGGGTCATACGAATCTCCTGCGTCTTCGTGCGTCATATAGGCCCGTACAAAGTATTTGTCCGTTTTACGTAACTCAATCTTATGTTGGAAGAACTGAATGTTTTTCAGGCTAAATCGATTGTCGCCCTGATATACAGTGGTTCCCTTGGCAAAATTAGAGCCTATTATTAGCTCAGGTGATTCTTCCTTTGCAGAAGGGTTCAGACGAAAATGTAACGCAGCATTACTCTTGAGATTTTCGGTCCCATAATCAACAAGGTCCACCTCTTTGTATCCGGTACGATACCAATTACCCAGTCCCGGATAGATCCACGGCTCAAAAGTCCTGAAATCTGCAGCGGGAGAATATTCATCTCCATAGATATTCACGGCATCATAGCGGCCCGGATTGGTAGCAGGAACGCGGCTATCATCTATCGGATCAAAGTTGTTAGCCTCCCAATCCTGTGCGGTCAGGTAAGAGAAGTTGAATTTATAGGCAAACCAATCATTGCCTTCCTTATTAGATAGGGCATCTCCCCATCGGATGGCTGTTTCCAGCAATGATCTTTCTCCGGCTTTTACACTGGCGGATAGTCCTTTCTGATAGAATGGGTTCTTTGTCTCCATGCTGATCACCCCATTGAAGGCATTGGGGCCATAGAATGCAGAACTGGCTCCTACGATTAAATCCACTTTTACTACATCAAGTTCAGAAGCACCCAGAAAATTACCTAAGGAGAAATTCAATCCCGGTGACTGGTTGTCGACTCCATCTATGATCTGAAGCGAACGTACTGGACTCGTACTGTTGAAGCCCCGTGTATTCACCACTTTGAAACCCAAACTTGCAGCGGTGAGATCTACTCCCTTTAGAGAGCCCAGACCATCATAGAAATTATCGGAGGGAGTTTCTTTTATGGCTAGAACATCCAGTGATTCTACCGTCAGCGGCGCGGCTTTCTGCTTGTCAGATATCCGTTGGCCTGTCACTTCGGTGACTGCAAGTGTAATACCGCTGGTGGGTGCCAATTCATAATCGAGTCTTCCGGATGCATCATTTATTTCCTGAACGAGGGTTTCGTATCCCAGGTAGGAAATCTCGAGAGTGACGGGAAGTGCATCAACCCGTATTTCGAACGAACCATCGAAGTCAGTCACTGTCCCTCTGGTCGTACCCTGAATCAATATACTGGCGCCAATCAGGGGTTCGCCTGATTCTTCGTCAGTGATGCTGCCGTGCAATCGTTCTTGCGCTGCTAAGTCTGGCAGGATGTATGTTAAAATGGCTAGTATCAATACCGCCCTGAATGCAATCTTGATCTTCATTAACTCTTACTTCTTTTCTTGGTATCAAGGAGTACATGTCTATGAACGTTTGGGTGCCGGCAATATACAGAATAAAATGATCATCATTACTCTACATGCAGTAATGTTAGTGGGTGTAATTTAATATTATGGCAAATAATATTTGGAAATATTTCATTGAATGCATCATTAGGCGATTTAACTTAATAAGTATGTAACTAAACCTGATTTTTAGAATATTCGCCCAAAATTACTCTTGTAGATTGTTGGATCAAACCAATTACAATCTACCTTTGTTGACTTGTGAAATACTGAAGTAAAATGAGTGTCGACAATACAAGTTTTTCTTTGTTAGATGCCACTTCTCGTGATTCGGATATCAAGACAATTGGTGATAAAGTCCTAAAAGGGCAGCGCATTTCAGATGAGGAGGGCTTACTTTTATTCGAAAAGGCGGATCTGGGAACACTGGGTATCCTTAGCAACTATGTACGTAATGCTAAGAGCGGTAATAAAACGTACTTCAATCGGAACTTTCATGTTGAGCCTACCAATGTTTGTATCTACACGTGCAAATTCTGCTCCTATAGCCGAATGATCAAGAAACGAAGCGAAGGCTGGGAATACACCATGGAGGACATAATGGAGATCATCAGGTCATATGATGGAAAACCGGTGACAGAAGTGCATATCGTCGGAGGTGTTTTACCCCAGTATGATGTGAACTTTTACTCAGAATTATTCAAAGCTATAAAGTCTCATCGTCCCTCGTTGCATGTTAAGGCATTAACCCCAGTCGAGTACCATTACATCTTTAAGAAGGATAAGATTTCATATCAGGATGGGATGCGATTGATGAAAGAATCGGGCCTTGACTCACTTCCGGGAGGGGGTGCTGAGATCTTTCATCCGGATA
Source organism: Bacteroidia bacterium (assembly GCA_030432855.1). Classification (GTDB taxonomy): domain Bacteria; phylum Bacteroidota; class Bacteroidia; order Chitinophagales; family Saprospiraceae; genus JABDMH01. The sequence continues at coordinate 622 of JAUILM010000351.1, read as the reverse complement.
TACGAGAACAAATAGCGGGTGACAAATGTACTGGTGATCAGTGGTTGGCTATTCATCAAATATGGCATGAATTAGGGCAGCGATCAAATGCCACCATGTTATATGGACACATTGAAGACTACCACCATCGAATCGATCATATGCGTCAACTCCGGGAGCTTCAGGATAAGACCGGAGGGTTCCAAACGTTTATCCCCTTAAAATTTCGAAATCAGGGCAATGAAATGTCCTATCTGGATGAAGTCACTATGCTGGAGGACCTCAGGAACTATGCAATCAGCCGTATCTATCTTGACAACTTTGATCACGTGAAGGCTTATTGGCCTATGATAGGCCGTGCCACTGCACAGATGTCCTTATCATATGGTGTGGATGACATAGACGGGACCATCGATGATACCACCAAAATATACTCGATGGCGGGAGCCGAAGATCAAAATCCTGCCCTCAGTACACAGCAATTGGTTCAAATGATAAAGGAGGCTAGAAGAACGCCGATTGAAAGAGATACACTATATAATATTGTACAGGATTATAGTGATGTAGAGTTTGATTCCTCGGATGGATTTAGAGGTTATTTAGATCTTCCAGTTATAAATAATTAAGATCATCAGTAGTTAGG
>JAUILM010000350.1 GCA_030432855.1 Bacteroidia bacterium | reverse complement strand
TCCTGAACTACCACTTGGTGGATAAAACCAATCCAGGCATTGAACATCCAAACCGGTGATTTGACCGGGGCCGCTGGGATTCATATTCGCGTTGCCTGCAGAAGAGCTGATATGTCCCAAGCCTAATGCATGGGTAATTTCATGGACCATCATATAGGTGAAGGTGTTTCCTCCACAGTAACAGCTTCCGACACCGTTATTCACTGTAACATATCCATATAAGGCATTCTTATAAGTCTGACCATTCTCCTGATGTTGATTAGATGACCAGTAGAAGCCTCCATGGGCCAACACACCACTGCAACCACTTAGGTTAGGTAACTCATTACATGGATCATCAAATTGAACTACGATATTGCGACTGCCTCCTAAATTATTATTCAAATAGGCGACGAAATCATTGCCATGGGCCGTACTGCCACTGCAAGTGGTATTAAAACTATGTGTCCCCGCATTTACGAGATTGACACCATCGTAATTATTGGTAATTAAATTTACAGCACTTTGCATCTTATTGGCCAGTCCCGAGCATCCACTGGCACCTCCTTGATGATATCTCAAGGGTAAGGAAGTTGTTGACATATTGGGCCAGTGTGGATAAGGTCCACTCCCGGATAGAAATGTACAATGACTGGGTGCTGCACGTTTATTGAAAAAGTGTGCTTTTTCCATATCAGTCCGGGCCTGCTTACTATCCCAAAGACGTGTATCACCTGAAGCTACGGTCAACATGCCCAGAAGAAGATCTCGATTATACACGTAAAAAGGTTCGGGTGCTCCTTCACCAGGATTGTTTACCACCTCAAAGTTGAGTTCATTATCAACAGGGACCAGCATAGCCAGGCCATTTTCAGAAAATTCCTGAAAGACTCCATGCGAAAGCATAAGCGTTCGCCACATGCCATTATCATCCTGGTCAAGAAAAAGTAGGTACGATTCTCCCACATGAAAGTCCACATCTCCCAGCACTGTTCGTTCGATATCCCCGGAACGTAAATGCATGTCCTGCACATCAAAGTGACTGTCTACAGTACCTGATACTACCTGCACGACCTGAAACTGTGTCCGGAATCGTGTCCAGCCATTACTTTCGACTTCATAGTGTCGCATAGCCCGGGCAAAAACCACAGCATCACTGGCGGCAGCCATTTGGGCAAGGTTCTGAAAAGGAGCGATGGTGGTGGCGTAAGTTTGGGTGAAAAAAATAGTAGCGAGTGCAAAAAGTGTTGCAAACTTCATAGCACATTTTTGCAGTTAACAAATCGGTGTTCAGTCAGATCCTGTTACAGATCACTTGTATTCTGGGGCAAAAAATGTTTGAGAGTTGTTCGAAAAGAGGTTCGGGTTAAGCAAACAGTTTCAAAAATTGAACCACTTTTCGTACGGACACAAATGAACGAAAAATTAAGTTCACTTTAGTGTTTTTTTAAATATAAAAACCGCACTCTAATATGAACGCAAATTTAAATCAAACTGCTGCAATCACTTCTCATTTTTGTGATTTTTAACACATGTCCTTCTTTACTAATGTTTTATGTTAGCATTTCACCCCGGTTTGCCTTCGATCTCACGATTTAATGTACGGTTGATCGCCTCAGTGACCTCGTCTACATATTCTTTGCTCATCTCTAATGGGCGGTCATCACCGCATCAGATAGTCTTTGTTGGATTATATATCGATCCAATGGGCCGCTAATCTCCAGGAAGGTGTTGAAATACTAAGGTAGATGCTGCAGCTGTAAATCATTGAGTCCAATCTGGAAAGATCGCCAAAAGAGCCATTTTTGATTTGATCACCTTTTCGGAGTGGACTCAATAACGTGTCTGACGAGGCGAGATCGAAGGAGAGACCTGTAGGTAATCGACTGACTTGTCTGCAAAGGTGCCCCTTCGCAGAAGCGGCTATGGGTGCATAGGTGACTTGCCAGGCAGGTGAACAACGAAGTGAGGCGAAATGAGAACGGCTGAGTGTCTAAATATGAAGATTAAAATATAGTGTCCCAGCGCGAGCTGAGTATTTCAATGATTTCCTGGTGGTGGCTTGCGTCCTCGGTATCTTAGGGTAAGGGTAGTTCTTGAGCTCGAACATTGTTGAGATCACTGATCTTTTGATTTGTACACCTCATGAAAAGAATCAGGGTTCAAGTGAATTGGAGCAACCGATTGATCATAGATTTATTATATTCTTACTTTGAAGTGTGTTATTGATTAAAAACGTATAACTATGAAGTATCTCTTCTTACTGCTATCATCCTTTTTTTTCTCCACCATCGTGGCCCAGCCAGATGTTATCGAGACAAATGATGGAGATGTCACACTCACTCCCATTCTGCATGCCACCATGGTTTTAGAATGGAACGACGTGACACTATATATTGATCCGTACGGTGGTGCTGATCGATTTGACGGCTTTGATGCAGCTGATGTCGTGGTTATTACCCACGCCCATGGCGATCATCTGAATCAGGAGACACTGGCAGGACTAGACTTGTCAGAGACCACTTTAGTAGCTCCCCAATCAGTGGTCGATGCATTGGGCGATATCACTTTTGGTTCCGTAGAATCTCTTGATAACGGATCCAGTTGGACTTTCCAGGAAATTGAAATCGAAGCAGTACCCATGTACAATCTCCCCAACGATGAGACCGCACGGCATAAGAAAGGCTGGGGGAATGGCTATGTCATTACCATTGGTGGCAAACGATTTTATATAAGTGGCGACACCGAAGATATTCCTGAAATGCGGGCGCTCGAAAATATCGATTATGCATTTGTGTGCATGAATCTTCCTTATACCATGGATGTGGATGCGGCTGCTGATGCCGTGCTTGATTTCGCTCCGGCGGTAGTGTACCCATTTCACTTCCGTGGAGGTGGAGGGGCATTCAGTGATGTGGATGCTTTCAAAAAGATCGTTAATGAGGGGAATGGTGATATCGAAGTTCGTCTCCGTGATTGGTACCCGGAATAGAATACATTAAAACATGAAAAAGGGGGGCTCAATTTCCTTTGCCCGTAGGTAGGAGATGGCCTGAGCTCGGTGATGCGTCGTATGCATGTAGGCGCGAGTTAAAAAATCGCAGGTCGTGTGATCTTTCCAGTAGGGTTGCTCTGTCCAATTGTCCTTAAATAATATTTCAGGTTCAATGGATTGAATGATATCGGTGTTTATGTCGTGCATGTTTTGCAAATAGTCTAATACAGTTTCGTGCTCTATGACTTCTGGTTCAGGAGTTGGAGGTGTATTTTTGATAAAGGATAGATAGAAGTTGTTCCAGTAGGAGAAGTGGGTGAATTGTTTTCCAAAAGGCATCTGTGACGCGGTGGGAGCAAATGAAAAATCCTCTGTGGGCATAGCTTCCAGGATGGCGGTGGAGTAGGTGTGCCCTGTTTCCCAACGGGTCATGAACTGGTCTTTCCATTGATCAAAGAAATCATGATCCTGTCTTCCCACTCCTTTGGTGGAAATTAAGAGTGCTAGTGTTGCAAACTGTAAATAGGTGTACCATAAAACGCAGTTATTTCGGGCCAAGACAAAGAAGCAGAACCGCAAATAGCCTAAGCTATGTAAGGTTTCTGATGATGAAGTATTGGTCGGAAAGAACAAGTTAGATGATATATTTATTTACAGTTTGCAACACTAGTCCACCCATGTTTTTTAATGATCTTCTGCGATCCATTTTCAACCTCATATATATTTGATCCAGAAGTTAATAAAATCATTTTTGGCTAATTCCACCAATCGCGGGTTTCAACGTGTTGTGAGGATTTGATGTAACTTTAACTTTCAGAAAGGATAGATTATGCGAAGAGGGTATTTCCTGTGTATATCATTGCTATGGACAGCCTTATCTTGGGGGCAAGCGCCTGAGTGGAATGCGAAGTTCGAGCAGCTGGGGCCATTATTACCTACCCCGAATAATATCAGGACAGGTGCGGGGGCACCAGGCCCTGACTATTGGCAAATGAAGGCCGATTATGATCTCAAAGTAGTGCTGGATGATGAATTGCAACAGATTCATGGGACAGGTACCATTACGTATCACAATCAGAGTCCACACACGCTGGAATATATTTGGTTGCAATTGGATCAGAATATTCGTGAAGAGGGAAACCATACTCAATTGACCAGCGTCCAACGATTAAAAGATTCCGTGAGGATAAAGACACTGGTCGATCATTTAGAGGACTGGGACTACGAAGGAGGAATGCATATTCAAAGTGTCACTGCTCATAATGTGGGTCTACCTTTTACCATTAATAAGACCATGATGCGGATAGACCTGCCGGAAAAATTACTCCCGGGAAAGCAGGTTCAATTTGATATAGCATGGTGGTATAATATTAATGATCGTATGTTGGACAATGGTCGAAGTGGCTTCGAATTTTTTCCTGAGGATAAAAATTACCTCTACACCATTGGTCAGTTTTATCCCCGAATGGCCGTATATGATGATTATGAAGGTTGGCAAAACAAGCAATTTTTGGGAGATGGTGAATTTGCACTCCCTTTCGGGGATTTTACTGTAGAAATAGATGTCCCGGCAGATCATCTGGTCGCAGCTACGGGTACATTGAAAAATAGTAAAGAAGTACTCACCCAACAGCAACAGAAAAGGTGGGAAGAAGCCTTGACTTCCTTTGAGGAGCCGATAATCATTGCATCTGAGAAGGAAGCGAAAGATCGGGAGAGGAAGCGTGCAAACGGAAGAAAAGTCTGGAAATTTGATGCAGAAAATGTGCGAGACTTCGCATTTGCCAGTTCGCGAAAATTTATTTGGGATGCTCAAGCGGTACAAATCGGAAAGAATACCACCATGGCTATGTCCTTTTATCCAAAAGAAGGAAACCCCTTGTGGGAGCAGGAAAGTACGAAGGCGGTAAGAAATGCTCTTAGAACGTATTCAAAGTACACGATTGATTATCCATACCCCGTAGCTATTTCTGTTCACACGGCATCTTTGGGCATGGAATATCCTATGATTAGCTTTAATTATGGCCGACCGGATCGAAATGGCAATTACTCCCGGTCGAAAATGTACCAAATGATTGGTGTAATAATTCATGAGATCGGACACAATTTTTTTCCCATGATTATTAATACAGACGAGCGCCAATGGGCCTGGATGGATGAGGGATTAAATTGTTTTGTACAGTATCTTACCGAGCAAGAAAACTATGAGAATTTTCCTTCGAGAAGAGGTCCCCCAAAAAAGATAACGGCCTACATGGCTAGCGAAAAAAATAGCATTCGCCCACTAATGACTAATCCCGAACAACTTAGGCGAAAATTTGACAATGCATATACCAAGCCAGCCACCGCCTTAAATATACTGCGCGAGTCCATATTGGGTCATGAATTATTTGATCGGGCTTTCAAAATATTTGCTGAGCGATGGGCCTTTAAGCATCCAAAGCCAGCAGATTTTTTCCGAACCATGGAAGATGCAAGTGGCACAGATTTAGACTGGTTTTGGAAGGGATGGTTTTATACAGTCGATCATGTCGATATTGCCCTAAAAGATGTGAAATGGAAAACAACAATTCCACCAGACTCTGAGGCGTACCGTGAGAAAATGATTGAGGTGAATACTTTTCCCGATGGTCCTGGATATATGAAGCTGCTCAATACGCCTTTCTACTTTTATGGAGAGTTTATGGATATGATGGATGAAGAAATCTATCGCTCACGCTATGCCGATAAGCATTTTTATGAACTCGAGCTGGAAAATAAGGGTGGACTCGTCATGCCGGTGATCCTGGATTTTCATTTTGTTGATGGTACAAGCGAAAGAGTACAATTACCCGCGGAAGTCTGGAGGTATAATGAAGAAAGGATTGTGAAAATATTTGCATTTGATCAGCCATTACATCATATACTGGTGGACCCGGATGAGGAATTGGCTGACGTTGACATGAGCAACAATATATATCCTTCGGTAGAGCATATTTCACGATTGCAACAGTTCAGAGCAGGTCAAGAGTGAAGGAGTGCGATACAATAATAGATATCTATTTGTTCTAACCTTCCTACTTTTCTCCTGGATAATGATGCAGGCTCAACCTACGGTCGGTGTGCTTGCTTCCAGTGAAGAGGTATCTGACGGTTACATTTTATTTGGCCCCATCAACAGTAAGAGTACTTATTTAATTGATGCCTGTGGACAGGTAGTCAATCAATGGTCCAGTGCTTACGAAAACCGCCTGTCTGCCTATCTTTCCGAAGAAGGAAGACTGATTCGAGCTGGTGGGACCAGGCAAAACGGTGTCAGAAAGAGTATCGTCGAAATATTGGATTGGGACAGTCGCGTTGTATGGAGCTTTTCACCCGATAGCATTTTTGGATTAAGACATCATGACATAGAATTACTACCCAATGGAAATATCCTTCTGTTAGTAGAAGATAGAAAGTCCGGTGACGAAGTACGGA
>JAUILM010000349.1 GCA_030432855.1 Bacteroidia bacterium | reverse complement strand
ATTACCATACGAGAATTGGAAGCGTGGAAATCTTCAAACGAATCATTTGCGTTAATTGATGTGAGAGAGCCCTATGAGGCCGAAATTGTGCAGATAGGAGGCACCTTAATACCACTTGCCACGATTATGGACCGGCGGAACGAAATACCCGTGGACGTTAAAGTTGTTTTTCATTGTCGCAGTGGGGCTCGAAGCGAGAAAGCGATAAGACAGCTATCCGAAATCATGCCGACCGATCGTTTTTACAATCTTGAGGGTGGTGTGCTGGCTTACATTGATGAGATCGATCCTACACTGACCCGATACTAGTTCACCAGGTCATCGTATGAGCGTGACCGTGCCAGAGACCCGTTGATTCTCTCCACTGGGTTGAGTAAATGATATCGTGTACATATATACTCCTGGATTGGCCATACCTCCATCTATTCTCCCATCCCATCCTATATTCACGCCTTCATTCGAAAAGACATGGCCGCCCCATCGGTTGTAAATATTCATTTGATATGGCACATTCAGATCATTTGCGAACCTTGGCTCAAAAATCGGATTACGAATGCCTGAGGGTGCGAATGCGTTGGGTACATACATCTCAGCAATTTGCTGTGTACAATCTATATTAGATCTGGAGGCTAACGTGTCCAGTCCCTGACCGTTCACATGAATGGCCTTGATTACGTAACAATACTGTCCACCGGTGCGATCAAAATCCACAAGTGCTCCATACTGCAGTGTATTTTCATCCACGCTGCCCAGGAGTTCTTCTGCCCCATCGACTAAAAGGCAAATGTCATATCCGATTACCCGTCTTCCGGGAACATAAATTGGAGTCCATGACAGTGTGTTTTGGGTGGGAGAAGATGCCGTTACCTGGAGATTAACACTCGAGAATATATTCGATGTGGTAGAAGTATCACAATCATCTGTGGCATTTAAACGATAATAGTATATCTCGTTTTCGGGCACCACATTGTTATCAGTGGTGCTATTATTGTCGGTTGAGGGCTGCGGGATCAAGGATTGGATTTCGCCAAATGACATAGTGTCCAAGCTTCGTTCCAATATCAGATCCGTAAGATCAGCATCCGCATTATAGTCCCAGTCAACCTCGATACTATTGTCAGCTAATACATTAACATTTCTAATGTTTAAGCTTGTCAAAGGATTAATGACATCAGCTATTAGGCATATAGTGTTACTGGTGGATGTGACATCTCGGCCTTGTTCTTCACTTCTGACCTGAAAGCAATACTCGAGCCCATCATTAATTCTGGTAATGAAGAGCATGGTGTCGTTCATACTCAGTAAGTGCTCGTAAGCTAGATCAGCTCCGTCTAACCCGAGCCAGACTTGATTGTTGTCTATACCGTTTTCCCAAAGACCATAGGAGTTCCAGCTGAGTCTTACATACTGTTCGCAGAAATTGACCTCAGCATTAAGCAACATCGTATTGTGTGGGTTTGAGTCAAAGGTTCCGGTGTTTCCACAGGCATCGATCGCAATCACATAATATACTTCAATTTGATTATTGGGGTCAGCGGTGACATCCAGATACTCAAAAACACCATAAACAGTATCAATAGGAGTCGTCCCTTGATTGGTAGAGCGGTAGATGATATAGCCGATGGTCTCTGGATCCGGATTGGGGTACCAGGTGATATGTACATTATTTCCCTGTACAGAAACCCGTTCGATTTGGGTCACTCCGGGAGTAAGATTATCCAGTGTGTCAGAAGACAAAAGAGTCATTCCACCACAATTGTAATTATGTTGCAAATAGTAGTAGGTCAGGCCGGCATTATTACTATGGAAAAATTGTGTCTCGGCTGGATCTGTTACGCTGGTCAGCAACGCATAGGGGCCGGCTTCATCTGAGGCAAAATAGATGTCGGTAGAAACGAAAGCACCACATGTGTTGTTATTATTCTCCCAGAACAAAGTATCACCCTTGACGCACTGAAATGTAGGTGCCACAACCTGACTATGGATGGATCCGGTAAATAAGATCAAGATTATTAAAGTGCTCGCAAGATGTAAAAATCGGTACATGAATACTTTTGACGTTTTGAGTTGGGCGTGTCAAATCTCTTTAATCGGCCTTGTAGTCAGTTACTTCGCGTATACCGCTGACGTACTTTGACTACTTAACGTCAAATATCTGTCATTATGGCTTAGAAGAGAAAAGAAATCGTGGGTGGTATGATATATGAGGTAGGAAGTGGATGCGTTAGAGGTTGTAGATCTGTAATATCGTATCTTTGCTTAATACAGAGAAAATGTAAGTTATGCTGAAAGTTTTCACCAAATTATTTGGGACAAAGTTTGACCGTGATGTCAAGAAATATACACCTGTTGTTGAAGAGACACTGGAGATATATGAGGGATTGAAGTCTTTATCCCATGATGAACTGCGAAATAAGACTAACGAGTTTAGGTCTAAAATCGAAGATCATCTGGCGGGCATAAAAGGAGATATCGATTCACTCAACCAGGAAGCAGCAAATGAGAAGAACCTTACCAGAAAGGAAGAGATCTTTAAGGAGGTGGATGAGTTGATGAAGGAGAAGGATGAACATTTGGAGGAGATCTTAAACGAGATTCTGCCCGAGGCCTTTGCCGTAGTAAAAGAAACTTCCAGAAGATTCATGGAAAACAGTGAATTGGAGGTTACTGCCACGGATTTTGATAGAGATCTGGCAGCAGCAAAGTCTTATGTCTCCATCGATGGTGAGAAAGCGAAGTGGAAGAATACCTGGACTGCAGCGGGTGGAGAAATTACCTGGAACATGGTGCACTATGACGTGCAGCTGATTGGAGGTATGGTATTGCATGATGGTAAAATTGCCGAGATGGCTACTGGAGAGGGGAAGACACTAGTCGCTACTCTTCCTGCCTACCTGAATGGATTGTCGGGCGAAGGTGTGCATCTGATCACAGTGAATGATTATCTGGCGAGAAGGGACTCCGAGTGGGTCGGTCCTATCTATGAGTTTTTATTCCTCTCTGTTGATTGTATTGACAAGTATCAACCACATTCTCCCCAAAGAAAAAAGGCCTATCGATGTGATATCACCTATGGTACTAACAATGAATTTGGATTTGATTATCTGAGGGACAATATGGTACGCTCTCCAACTGAATTGGTGCAGCGAAAACATCATTTTACCATGATTGATGAGGTGGATTCGGTTTTGATCGATGATGCCCGTACACCCTTGATTATTTCAGGTCCTATTCCCCAGGGTGCTGAAGATCAGGAATACATCCTGTTGAAGCCTTCTGTAGAGAGATTGGTGAATGCACAGCGAAAGTTGGCCACAGATTATCTGGCCAAGGCAAAATCACTGATCAAAGAAGGATCGACCGGATATGATGAGGATGAAGGAGGTATGGCTTTGTTGCGAGCATACCGGGCACTACCCAAGTATAGACCACTTACTAAGTTCCTGAGCGAGGAAGGTGTCCGCATCACGTTGCAAAAGGCTGAAAACTACTATATGCAGGAGCAGTCCAAGAATATGCATATCGTGGACGAACCTCTTCTATTCACCATAGATGAAAAGAATCGAAATGTAGACTTGACGGAAAATGGTGCAGAATTTTTAGCGCGCGGAGGGGACGATCCTAATCTCTTTATTCTGCCGGATATCGGTACAAAGATTCTGGAGATCGAGGAAGATGAGTCAAAATCACAGACAGAAGTAGCAGAGGCTAAGCAGGCGGTCATTGAGGAATATGGCACCAAGTCGCGGAGACTACATGCAGTGAGTCAACTTCTTAAGGCATTTACATTGTTTGAGAAGGATGAGGAATATGTAGTGCTGGATGGTCAGGTCAAAATTGTGGATGAGCAGACAGGTCGAATGATGGAAGGTCGACGGTACTCAGACGGATTGCACCAGGCTCTGGAAGCCAAGGAAAATGTAAAAGTGGGTGAACTGACGCAGACGTATGCGACAGTCACTCTCCAGAACTACTTTAGGATGTACCATAAGTTGGCCGGGATGACCGGTACAGCGGAGACAGAAGCCAATGAGTTTTGGGAAATCTATAAACTGGACGTGGTCGTCATTCCAACCAACAAGCCGATCGTTCGGGATGACAGGGAAGATCTGGTCTACAAAACAGCCAGAGAAAAATTTAATGCGGTCATTGATGAGATCGTACAATTAAGTCAGTCAGGCAGACCCGTACTCGTGGGTACAACTTCGGTAGATATTTCTGAGAAATTAAGCCGAATGCTGAAACTGCGGAACCTTGACCACAATGTTCTGAACGCCAAGCAGCATCAACGGGAAGCAGAAATCGTAGCTGAGGCTGGCAAGGCTGGTAAAGTGACAATCGCTACCAACATGGCGGGTAGGGGTACTGACATCAAGATATCTGACGAAGTGAAAGCTGCAGGTGGATTGGCCATTATTGGTACAGAGCGCCACGACAGTCGCCGGGTAGATCGACAGCTGCGTGGTCGTGCAGGCCGTCAGGGAGACCCGGGGTCATCTCAGTTCTTTGTGTCATTGGAGGACAACTTAATGAGGCTATTCCGATCTGAGCGGATAGCTAAGGTGATGGACAGGATGGGTTTGAAGGAAGGTGAGGTTATCCAACACTCCATGATTTCTAAATCTATTGAGAGGGCGCAGAAAAAAGTGGAGGAAAACAACTTTGGCATACGAAAAAGACTGCTAGAGTATGATGATGTCATGAATATTCAGCGTGAAGCTATCTACGAAAAACGTAAGAATGCACTGTCAGGTGATCGTTTGTCGATTGACTTAAACAACATGTTTTCCGGGCTGGTCGAATCTCTGGTGATTCAGCATAAAGCCAATGGGACATTCGAAACTTTACGAAAAGCCTCAATGCAAAATCTGGGAATGGATCCCAAGATGGATGCTGCATTCTTCAATGAAGCAAAGGAAGCAGAAGTGGTAGAAGCATTTCATGATGAATTCTTCCAGTTTTATGAGGAAAAGGGTAGTCGCATGGCAGAGGCTCTTTACCCAATGATAAAGGATGTCTACGAAAATCAGGGACATCGGTATAAATACATTGCCTTACCCATCACCGATGGAAGTAGTCGGCAATTGCCTATTTCGGCGCATCTGGAGAATGCAGTGAATTCTCAGGGAGAATCGATCTTGAAGGACATTGAAAAGGCAGTGACCCTATCATTGATCGACGACAACTGGAAAGAACATCTCCGATCAATGGATGAATTGAAGGAGTCCGTGCAAGCAGCTTCCTTTGAGCAGAAAGATCCGTTGGTGGTCTATAAAATGGAGGCTTACGAATTGTTTGAGGAGTTGATTTATAAGGTCAATTTTGATGTGACTTCCTTCCTATCGAAAGGTAAGTTGTTGATATCTCAGCCGGACCAGGTGAAAGAGGCGAAAGATCAAAAGACCGATTTGAGTAAAGTCAAAGTGAATCGTGGAGCCGATGAAGAAGCGGCAGCTGCTCAGGCGGCAGCCAGATCAGCCGGGGGTAGAAAACCGAAACCGGAAACCTTTAAAAGGGTTGAGAAAAAAGTAGGTCGAAATGAACTCTGTCCCTGTGGCAGCGGTAAAAAATTTAAACATTGTCATGGTCGAAAGTAAAATCAAGTATCTGATCCTGGCTTTTACTGTTGTTGGCAGTATGTCAGGAATGGCACAAAACAGTATTCAGGAGGGTCCCGAGATCAGTAGAATGCTGTCGGCATATGCAGCAAAAAACAAGCAGCAGGAAACGGTGAAAGCATGGAGGATACAGGTGGCAGCAGGGAGTGATAGGAGAGTGATTGAAAACGAACAAAGACGATTTGAGAATATATACCCCTCGTTGGGTCTCGAATTGCTCCATGATAATCCATATTATATTCTAAAAATTCAAGATCGAGCATATCGCAGCAAAGTAGATGCCCTGGCATTATTACATAGGATCAAGTCGAGGTATCCATCAGCAATACTCGTACTTGATGACGTGCGTACAGAAAAGCTGTTAAATAGTCAGAGCTATTGATGACTTACCGGAAGAGTAATAGTACTCAAAACATGGGGATCGACTGGATCACCTTTTCGGTCTATTTAAGTTTGGTATTTATTGGGTGGCTCATGATTTTTGCCGCGGAGTACAAGGGCCCGGACACAGAGATATGGTCTCTGGCTACGCCGGTGGGGAAGCAGACCGCGTTCATGGGTGCAGCCTTTATCCTTATGCTTGTGATTCTCAATATTGATTGGAAGTTCTGGCGTAATTTTTCATTTGTGCTGTATAGTGCCAGCATTTTGATGTTGATACTGGTTTTGTTTTTAGGTCGGGAAGTCAACGGCGCCCAGTCGTGGTTTAATTTTGGTGGCTTTGGATTTCAGCCTTCTGAATTTGCCAAATTCGCCACTTGCCTTGCTGTATCCAGTTATCTGTCAGGTACCATACCCAAGTTGAAGCAAACAAAGCATGTCCTGGCT
>JAUILM010000348.1 GCA_030432855.1 Bacteroidia bacterium | reverse complement strand
GAAGGCCACTGAGCCACACATTGAACTCACCCGGGAATTTCTGGGTTTTATCATTGCTGCGATCGCATATTTTTCATACTTCTATTTGATGTACAGGCGATCAAAAATTTAAAAATCGATAACGAATCAGAAACATGGATTTTCAGACAGCTGTGATTGAGAAAAGCTATTCGACACCCGTCGTTGTTGACTTCTGGGCTCCCTGGTGTGGACCATGCCGTGTGCTGGGACCTGTCATAGAGGAACTGGACGCGCACGATGATCGCTGGACTTTGGTGAAGTTGAATACTGAAGAAGAGCAGGAAATTGCCATGCAATTTGGTATCAGAAGTATTCCAAATGTAAAGATGTTTTCAAAAGGCAAAGTCGTAGCTGAGTTTGCCGGAGCACTCCCAAAGCATCAAATCGAGAAATGGCTTGATGAACACATTCCTTCTCAGGATAAGGAGGACTGGAAGCATGTTTCCGAACGCATTGATGATATGGTGCCTGACGATCAGATCAATGTGCTCGAACAGTTCTTAATCCAGCATCCCGGGCATAAAGACGCAAAATTACTACTGGCCAAAAAGGTTGCATTGACTAAACCTGATGTGGCATTACAACTCATGTCTGATTTAAAAGTGGATCGCAAGGACTATGATCTGCTGGAGGATATGAAAAATCTGGAAGAACTCTACACTTCCCACTACAACCAAGAAGATCAAAACGAAGCACTATTGCTGATGGCTTCAGAAGCTGCGAAAATAGCAGATTATGATCGCGCGGTAAAGACGATCATAGATGTGGTAATGCGAGACAAATCTCTTCGAAATGAATTACCTCGGCGGGCCTCCATTGCATTCTTTCATCTGCTGGGTGCTGCCCATCCAGTCACAAAAAAGTACAGAAGAACATTTGACATGGCTCTGTACTAAACTGTCTCTACCGTTTCAGATACCAGCCCAATAGAGCCCCTACCAACGACCAGCTGACAATCGCATCGATCAGATACCCGAGGGTTGGAATTTCAAACCATATACTATTGAGATAGGGAATGGTGAAGTAACTAATAAACCCGACAGCCAATGACGCCATGACGGCATTCTTTATATCAAGTGTCTCAAATCGTAGCAGTATCCAAACCAGCAAAAAGACAGACACGAAATCTATGACAAATCCTCTTATCATATTCATACCCATTCCAATATCAAGTGATGAGTGATAGCTGACTCTTGCCCAGGGCTTCCCAGCAGAACTCTCCATCAATGACTGTTCTTCCTCAGCAGAGCTGCCTGGAGGTACCGTCGGTAGAAAATAGTGGCCTTCTGGAAGATTCTGCTCTGACAGGAACTGTAATATTTCATCCTGTGCAGGAGTATACTGCTGCTCACTGCCATGAACGTTTAATGCAGCCCAGGACAAGAATTGCCAAATAAAAAGTACGAGTGCACCCAATACAGATGCGATAATCTGACGCTTCATTTTGTTTTGATTTAAAAGTGACCTTAGGAATTTACAAAAACTACGGCGCAAACACGTATTAAAATCAAAGTCCCGGAATTTAGAAAGGGGCCCGGCACTGTCGAGCTAGCACCTTTACAACCTGGTTCGTAATAGATATAATAGCGCCTTCGTATCGGGGTCTTCGTCAGTCTGCAGCATATATTGCTCCAAATGCCTTACCGCTTCTTCTATTTCTCCCAATGAGATATGGGTTAGTGCCAGATTATAAACGACCTCTGGAAAACTTTCTTCGAGCTCAAGAGCCACTTCGTAGTGAATCTTCGCCAGGGCAAAATTGCCTGCATCATAGTACATATTGGCCAGGTTATAATGCGCCTCCAGATGGCGTGCATCATGTTTTAAAGCTTGCGTAAAGCTATTGATCGCCTTGGCTGTTTCTCCGATTCTGGCATGCAGAATGCCGAGATTACAATAGGCATCCGCAACACAAACTCCTGACTGAATGGCTTCAAGGTACAGCTTGCGCGCCAGGTCATCGTTTTTACCATCCAACTGAAGTCCTTTTTCGAAAGGATTGAGATGTCTAAGTCTTTGGACCTGATGCTCTCGGGCACCCTGATCGAAGAGGTCTAATTGAGATTCCTTAGGCTCAAAAGGTCGATCCAGCCGAACCCTCTTAAAGCCGAGTTTTCGTCCTTTACTACCTTCATATGGAATCAGTTTGGCCATAATGACGAAGGTACAGTTAATTAAAGCAGAATCATAATATGATCAACATGTCTGATAGCTCTGAGCTCGATTAGAAATGATCCCAGCCCTGTGCTTTTATCGGATGAATATTGCCACCTTTTGTGTGAAGCTTGATTCCGTCCTCCCTGGGTACGATTTCACCCATGATATATATATCTGGAAGTAATCTCACAGCGGGTAAATCTTTTTCGTCGATCGTAAAAAGCAACTCATAGTCCTCTCCTCCACTCAGAGCGCATGTGATGGGATCCAGCTTAAATTTAATGGCCATCTGCTGGGCTTCGGGATGAATCGGTACCCCACTTTCTTCGATAAAAGCACCGACGTTGGACTGTTTACAAATGTGCATCAGGTCAGAGGAAAGGCCATCACTGACATCGATCATCGCCGTAGGCACAATATTGTTTCTTGCAAACAGCTCGACCATATCTCTGCGAGCCTCTGGTTTTAATTGGCGACCGACCAGGTATTCTTGACTTTCAAGGTCGGGTTGGACTTCAGGTTGTGATAGGTATATCTGTTTCTCACGTTCTAGCAGTTGCAATCCCAAATAAGCAGCCCCTAAATCTCCTGTGACACAGACAATATCCCCCACCTTTGCACCGGATCGATAGGTGATCTTCTCTTTTTCTCCCTGTCCGATGGCTGTGACGGAGATCACCAGCCCCTGATTTGATGATGTGGTATCACCTCCTACCAGATCCACCTTATAGTGCTCGCAGGCAGCCTTTATACCGGAATAAAGCTCTTCAAGAGCTTCCACGGAAAATCGGTTACTTACCCCCAGACTGACGGTCACTTGTTTTGGCTGGGCATTCATGGCATAGATGTCGGAAAGATTCACTATAATGGCCTTATAGCCGAGGTGCTTGAGGGGATTATACATTAAATCAAAATGAATTCCCTCCAGCAATAAATCGGTTGACACCACTGTGAGATGATTTCCATTGTCAATCAGCGCTGCATCATCACCCACCCCTTTCAATGAGCTTGGATTTTGCAAACTGATCGAATGGGTGAGATGGTCTATCAACCCAAATTCACCATATTTACTGATATCTGTCCTCTTCTCTTCTGTGCTCATAAAAATCCTGTCTTTACAAGGCAAAGATGGGGAGAATTTTGGATAAGCCCTTACATGAAAAAAGACCTGAAGAGACATCACTCTTCAGGTCTCGACTATTGGTGTGATTGAAGGTACTGTTACGGCATCATCGGTTGATAGAAGAATTGCTCTTTGATCACCTTTCCATCCTGGACTTCATAGAGACAAATCTCTTCAAACTGATTCCTTCCCATACCTTTCATGGTAGTATCATTCATCATGCGGACACTGAAGAAGTTGCCAGCTACCAGTGGATCGCTGACCTCACTACCATGTACTTCTTCAACAGAAGAAAACCATTGTGCTGCTTTCTCCTGAATTGCCTTTTTACCCTTGACACTTTCCCATGGAGTCCCTGCAGGTTCTATGCTTTCGGCGTTTTCGGCATACAATTCCTCCTGTGCCTGTGCCCATGCCCCCGTGCGACACAATTCGACCAATCGATTTGCTACTTGTGCTGTTGTCATCTTGCTGTGATTTTTTCAGTTAATGAATTATCACAAAGCTATCGGAAGAGAGAATGTCGTGGAAAGTGCAAATTTGCCATTGTTGGGGGGTGAAAATGCCATATCTTATCTTGATAAACTCAATCACTATGCATGTGTCGATAATTGTCCCCAGTGGTGGAGCTATTCTAAGTAGCATCGTAGGTCCATACAAAGTTTTTAGTTTCATCAATGAATATCTGATGTCATCCGGACAAGCAGATGCACCCTTCTATGAGATCGACCTGGTTGGAATGACCGACAAAACTCATTTGTACGGGGGAATCTTCTCGGTGAACCCAACCAAGAATGTCGAAGAAATTCGCAAGACAGATCTAATCATCGTGAGTACCTTGATGGGCCCAGACATGGCAGCGGAAATTGAGAAAAATCAGCCTTTCATCCCATGGATTCGAAAGATGCATCACGAAAAAAATACAGAGGTAGCAAGTCTTTGTATGGGTGCTTTCCTTCTGGCCGCCACAGGCCTCCTGGATGGAAAAAAGTGCAGTACACACTGGTCGGCAGCAGATCGGTTTAGAAGATTATTCCCCAGGGTAAATTTGGTCCCGGATTGCATCATTACCGAAGAAAGAGGTATTTATTCCAGCGGTGGTTCATACTCGTTTCTTAACCTCATCTTATATCTGGTCCACAAGTACAATGGTAAGGAAGCGGCCAATCAAGCCGCAAGGATGTTTGAGATAGAAATCGATCGGGATTCTCAAAGTCCATTCTTTGTACTCCAGGGACAAAAGGAGCATGAAGACCTGTTAATCAAAAAAATACAGACCTACATCGAAGAAAACTATGCCGAAAACATTTCATTAGATAAGTTGGCGTCGCAGTTCAATCTCAGTAAACGAAATCTCATACGAAGATTTAAAAAAGCTACCTACAATACCCCTAACCAATATCTTCAACGCGTGAAAATGGAGGCGGCAAAACGCAATCTGGAAAAAACAAATCAAAGCATCAGTGAAATAATGTACGATACTGGTTACAATGACATTAAGTCCTTTCGGCAGACCTTTAAGAAGTTTGTAGGTATCACCCCATCACTGTATCGGAACAAATATGGAAGAGCGTAGTCATTCTGCTTTGTATTTGCGTGTTCACCACATACCTATTTAGTTAAAAAGACCAGATAGATGATTCTAACACAACTAAAAATAGCACTCAGAGGGCTATGGAAAAATAAGGACCTCACCGTAATCAAGGTTCTCGGTCTGGCACTGGGTCTCACATGTGCCTTTTTAATGCTGACCTACAGTTGGTATGAATTTAACTATGATACCTTCCATGAAGAATCAGACGACCTGTATCGAGTTGAATATCACATTCAACTGGATAATGAAATCAATCTATCCCGGATACCGGCCCCGATTGGACCCAGACTCACGGAATACTTTCCGGAAATAAAATCTGCCGCCCGGTTTTTTCATCGAACAGTAAGTACAACCGTATCCCGTACTGCCGATCAATATGAGGTGGAGAACGTTTTCTTTGCAGACAGTTCTGCCAGAGACATCTTTACATTTGAATTTGTAGCAGGAGATCCCTCGCAGGCCCTGATCAACCCCAAATCCGTGGTTCTCACAGAAGAAATGGCCACACTTTTCTTCGGCCACACAGATGTTCTGGGAGAACCCCTCGAATTATCAGGGACAAAAGGATTCACTATCGCTGGTGTCATTAAAGATTGGCCTGATCAAAGTCATATCGATTTTAATATGCTACTGCCCTATGAGGCTATGATCGATATCGAACCGGAGCATGCCCGGCAAAATGTGCGATCCGTTCTTGAGAACAACTGGATTGCCTCTCATTCATACACCTATGTACGACTGTATCCGAACCAGGACCTGGATCTGCTACATGATAAATTCAAGGCGTTTATTCAGGAATATGGATATGAGCAGATGAGGGATAAACAATCTTTCACGTTGATGCCTGTACAGGATCTACACATTTATTCAGAAGGTGGACCGGCTCCTCCGGCTAACATCGACTATTTATATCTTTTTATCATGGTGGGTCTACTCATCATTGGTATTGCTTGTATCAATTTTGTAAATCTCTCTACAGCGGGCGCTCTTAGTCGCGCAAGGGAGGTGGGGGTGCGAAAGGTCCTGGGGGCCGGCAGACCTTCATTGATTGGACAGTTCCTTGCAGAATCCTCTGTTCTGACTGGCGTTTCTTTTGTGATAGGTATTGCCACCACCTATGCCCTTCTGC
Organism: Bacteroidia bacterium; assembly: GCA_030432855.1. Lineage (GTDB taxonomy): Bacteria > Bacteroidota > Bacteroidia > Chitinophagales > Saprospiraceae > JABDMH01. The sequence goes on along the minus strand of JAUILM010000348.1, from coordinate 428 downwards.
CCAGTCTAAATGCATTAACCGGACAGGACATCCCTCAGGAGGTGCTCGGTAATCCTATGATAATGGTTACCGGACTGGGACTCTATATTGCTACCGTCTTACTCTCGGGTACCTACCCCGCTTTCTTTATAAGTGGGTTCAAGCCAGCCATAGTGTTGAGGGGGCAAAAGTCGGGTCAGGGTCATGAAGGCAAATGGTTAAAATCGTCACTGATCGTCCTGCAGTTTGCGGCTTCAATCATCTTTATCGCAGGGGCATTTATTGTTTTCAAACAGCTGGAATTTCTAAAGGATCGACCACTAGGATTTAATGAGTCACTTATAGTGAATATACCTCTACAAAGTGAAAACAATATCAACAGTGTATTCAGACCCGGCGATGCCACTTTACGGCAACGAATGAACGCCTTCGATGAATCGCTCACTCGT
>JAUILM010000347.1 GCA_030432855.1 Bacteroidia bacterium | reverse complement strand
GGAATTCTATTCGTTGATGTCGGATATAAATTTGGACTGTCAAACTACTTTGATGATGACATCACGGATGGTACGATAAATATATTTCTCGTCAATACAGGTCTGCGAATCGGATTCTGATCATGGAAACATAAAGATATTAAGAAGGGACCTCGTGTCCCTTTTTTCATCAGCTTACAAGTCACATTTTGAGTTAAGAAGTGTTGTGACACATAGTTCATTGTTCCGTATCTTGCCATTATGATTCTTTTCTATCATCGTACATCGAAGTTTAATCGCTTCAAAACATCTCATTGTATTCTCCTGACTTCTTTATTAGTACTCATAGGAGCATGCGAACAAAAAGAGATCAGTTCAATCGATCCTGTCAATTGGGAGTTGAGAATGGTAGATGGTCAACTTACCGATTCGCTCATTGAAGGAAAGACATACCTTTCTATCTATTCAGAGATTTATAGTGAGACGGAGCACCGTACCCATGATTTGACAGCAACGGTCAGTCTGCGAAATCCCAATGAATTGGACAGCATCTATATTGATAAGGCAGAATACTTCAATACGCAAGGAGTATCTACAAGAAACTATTTCTCAAATACCATCTTCATAGCACCAATGGAAACCGTTGAAATTGTCATTGACCAACAGGATAAGTCGGGAGGTTCGGGAGCGAATTTCATTTTTGACTGGCGGATGAAACCCGGTTCTCATGAACCGTTTTTTGAAGCGGTCATGATATCTACTTACAGTTCACAGGGTTTATCATTTACTACAGAAGGCAAGAGACTCAAATAGCATTTTTCCGATGTAATAATCATCTCAATCTACCCATAATTCAAACGCCATGCCGCACCTAATACTTTCTTTAATCCTTACATTATGTAGTCTATCTGCGGGAAGTAATCCTGTTGCAGCTCAAAACGATCCATCACCTATTCTCTTTATTTATGATGCCAGTGGATCCATGTGGGGAGAGATGGATGGGAGTACTAAAGTCGAGATAGCTCGCAGCGTTCTCTCGGAGACCATCAACGGACTGGATGAGACCAGACAGCTGGGACTGGTTGTTTACGGGCATCGGGAAGAAGGTAATTGTGATGATATTGAATATATCACCCCATTGTCAACCTCGGCCAGGTCAATTATCACCGAGATTAACAATATAAAACCCCTGGGTAGAACACCCCTGGCGCGCTCTGCAAAATTAGTGATTGAAGAGTTGAAAAATACATCTCAGACTGCCACCATTATACTAATCACTGACGGCATTGAATCCTGCGATGGAGACCTGTGTGAAGTGATTCAAAGTGCAAAAGCTGCCGGATTACAGTTTAAATTGCATATCGTTGGTTTTGGCATAGTGGGTGAGGACATTGCTCCATTACAATGCGCTGCACAAGCAGGTGGTGGTCAATATTATGATGCTCAAGACGGAAAAGCGCTTTCAGCCATGCTCAACGAAGCAACACAACAGACACTGGTGTCTGACACAGATAACCTTGCCATTTATGCTTCAAAAAACAATAATCCCATTGATGCCTGGGTAAAGGTTTTTAAAGCCAATACAGAAACCGAAGTAGGAGGTATTCGTACATACCGGGATACTGGATACCTCTTTATACCTCCTGGCATATATGACCTGGAGATTCGAGCACTGGAAAACACCGACATAGCCCCTCAACGTATCACTGGTATTCAGGTGCCTGAGGAAGGTTTGAGATTTCAATCAGTGAATTTCGATGCCGGTGTAATAAAAGTGCAGAGTACCATGAATGGCGATGGATGGGATGCTACGGTGAATATCACGACACTCGAAGGTAAATCTGTGGGAGGAGGGCGAACATATGGAAGATCACAGATCTACGATGTAGACCCTGGGACCTACCAGGTGACACTTAAAGGCTTGCAAATCAGAGGTGCTGAGGTGGATGCAACGATCGAAAATGTGATAGTCCGGGGACTGGACACTACAGAAGTGCAGCACAATTTTGAAACGGGTACTGCCAGGATTGGTGCCATGGGTGCTGATGGCCTTATGGATGCTACTGTCAACATTATCGATCAACAGTCAAATAAATCAGTAGGTGGCAGTCGAACCTACACGTCCGAATCCAGTAATCCTAAAACCTACCTACTCACACCCGGCAATTATAGCGTGATACTGGTTGGAGTTAAAGAATTCAAAGGTGAAAAGAGGCAATTTGAAATGATCATTCGTGCTGGTGATGTATTTGAGAAAATGGTGCAATTTTAAACATATTAGCTTTCTGCTAATTTGAAAATCTCTTCCACTGGCACCTTAAAAAATCGCGCCATCTTAAGTGCAATCACGGTAGATGGTGTAAATCTACCTACTTCTATGGTACTGATTGTTTTTCTGGAGACTCCGATTTCCCTGGCCAGATCACTTTGACTCATATTTCGTTCGGCTCGTAGTACTTTTAAACGATTCTCCAATTCGGATGTCATACGTTTCTCTGCCAATTGGAAAATAGAATAAAGAAACTTGCACTGAAAGAAGCCAGCATGAAAAAAGCCGTAATATTTAGATAAAACTCAGTCGGAAATGGCGAGAAATCTCTCTCAGTCCGGGTCATTATAAAAACCAGTGCAATGAATGTCAGAATCCAGGAAATAGTAGATGCCCGGTTCATAACACTATTGACAAAATTGTCCGTGGAATTCATTAGATAAGAAATATTCTTCCCCGGTATGAATCTGAATTTCCAGAAAATAGCCAGGCCTACCAGCATAAATAAAAGAGTAGCCAGTGTATAACCACCGATTTTTAAGTAGTTATAATACTGCTCTTCTATCAGATAGGATGCAGACTTTAAGGCAAAAATAAAAGACAAGACCAGCATAGCTGCAAATAAGATCTTCCGATGAATATCTACATGGTCGGCACTAGATTTTTTGGAACTCATAGCTTCAAACTTGATTACATAGTCACAATGATACAAAAAGTTCTCAAAATGAAACCCTAGGGTATCAATCTTGAGAAAAATTAATCGCTTAGCGGAGCTTCGTTTTCTATATTCAATCGACAAGATTGTACAGATGGGACAAAAGTTGAGATAGTAGATATCTCTTTATATCTTCTACTGGGATCGCCACTTGCAAGAACTAAGTCTGAAAGATGAATACCATACCAAATAAAAAACCATGGTCTATTGGCAAGGCCGCACTGCTCACCGACCTGGCCATGTGCTTTAACCGATACCGGATGCACTCAGTTGGCATGTTTGCCTGTGTTCAGGCAACCGTGAAACTAGGCAGTGAAGCCCTGCACCCTGACTTCCTGATCATGATCAATGCAGGTCCTAAAAAACAAGCAGACGTTGATTTTGAAGATAATTGCTTCATAGGTCCTCCCAATTTTATTCTCGAAATTTTTAGTCAACATGAGGTAAGAGATTATCAGCATAGAAAATCGCTCTTCGAGACGGCAGGTGTTCAGGAATATCTGGTCATGGATGAAAACCTTTCGACCATTCAATGGAATCGCCTCCGAAATGGGAAATATGATTTACTGCAACCTGACAGAAAAGGTGTTTTCAAAAGTGAACATTTACCGGGTTTGTGGATACCCATCGAGGCGCTGAAAACCAGAAATTTTTGGAATATTATGGCGGCCATTGACCAGGGCGTTACCCGGAAAGAGCATCTTGTCATGATGCAATCGATCTGGAAATAAATGTTTTTACAATGTAAAGGCATTTTTTACAATCATTTTTGACACCACTAGCAACTATTCTTGCCAGATTTGAGTCTTTCTACTATTGATGGCTGTCAAACCCTCTCATAAGCAATGATGATTTCCAACTACCTGAAAGTAGCCTGGCGCAATATCCGTAGGCAGAAAATGATGTCCTTCATCAATATTTTTAGCCTGGCACTGGGCATTGCAGCCTGCTTGCTCATCTTTCTTTTCATTCGCGAAGAACAGAGCTTTGATGCTTTCCACGGTAACCGGGATCATATTTACCGTCTCGACGAAATCCAAAGCTTCCCAGGCACTAACACGCAAAACGTTGCTCTTTCCATGCCTGGGATGGGACCAGCTCTTGTAGCTGACTACCCGGAAATTCAAAACTATAGCCGATACTATACACGGGGAAAGAGGCTCTACAGAAAGGATTCTCGGGAGTTCATCATTGATGAAAGTGTCATGGTGGATAGTTCTTTTCTTGAGATTTTTGATTTCCCACTTTTATCGGGCGATCCGGGTACAGCCCTTGACGAACCTTACACCATCATAATAAGTGAAAGCACGGCCAGGAAGTTTTTTAACGGTGTCGAAGTCGTAGGCGAAACACTCAAAATGGGTGACCGTGATTTTACCATCAAAGGAGTATTAAAAGATGTGCCTGAAAATTCACATCTGCAGTTTGACATCCTCATCTCGATGGCTACCGCTCTACAGGATAATCCCGAATTTAATCAGCAATTTGGTTCGAATTTCTTAAATACGTATCTGCTGATTGATCCCAAAGCTGATCTGGCCTCCCTCGAAGACCAAATGCCGGAATTCTTACTTCGGGTAATGCCCCCGGATCCAGGTGACACGGAGGATGTAACGGATTATTACCAACTATTCTTTCAAAAACTCACGGATGTTCATCTGGCGTCCATGGATATAGAACACGACTACAATAATCACCGAAAATTTAATGGAAAATACCTGGGAGTTTTTGCCTGGGTTGGTCTGTTTATCATTCTGATTGCCAGCATAAATTTTATGAACCTCATCACTGCGCGCGCTACACACCGCAGAAAAGAAGTAGGTGTACGAAAGACGATTGGCGCATTGCGCAGTCAGTTGTTTAGCCAGTTTGTGACCGAGTCAGTATTACTGGGAGGCCTGGCATTTTTAATCGGCATATTGATGGCAGTAATCGCTGCACCCCTGCTGAGTGTTTTAATTGACAGAAACCTCAGTATGCAATATTTTCTGGACCACCCGGGATTATTGGTGGTATCTCTCGGCATCACTTTGCTGCTTGGGTTTCTGGCAGGTATTTACCCGGCCTATTATCTCTCCTCATTTCAGGTCTCTAAGGTGATCAAAGGGGACGAGTCCCCGCAGCGACACTCTATGTTCCGCAATGGACTGGTCGTACTTCAATTTGGACTGGCCATAGCCATGATCGTAAGTACACTGGTTGTGGTTCAACAGCTCATGTACATTCAAAACAAAGATATAGGCATCAACAAAGATCATATTCTATTAGTGGACATGAATCAAGACGCGAATGAGGTTTTCACCACCCTCAAAGAAGAATTAAAACGAGGAGCCAATATTCGAGGCGTCACCGCATCGGGACAGCGTCTGGGTAACAATTTTCATCAGTGGGGATTCAAACTAAAAACTGACTCCATCCGAGGCATGACGCCCAGTAATGTAAATGTAGATTATGACTACCTGGATGTATACGAAATAGACCTTGTGCACGGCCGGTCTTTCGATAGTGAGAGGCCACGGGATAAAGATTATGCTTTCATCATCAATGAGTCATTTCAAAAAGAACTGGGTCTGGACCAACCCCTCGGAGTTTCGGCCGGACATAGTTGGTATCCGGATGATTCGCTGGGGACTATCATAGGCGTTGTGAAGGATTTCAACTTCAATTCACTGCACTACCCTATCAATACACTGTCGATGGTAGTGCATCCTGAGTGGGGTTATGACGAACTGTCGGTGAAGGTCGATGGAAATAATATTGAAGCGGCCATAGCCTATACGCAGCAAGTCTGGAATCGTCTGGTACCGGAATGGCCCTTCCAGTATTCATTTCTAGACGAGCACTTCGATGACATGTATCGATCCGATCAACAGATGGGTGTCGTTGTGAAGATTATGGCAATTCTGGCCATTTTGATCGCCTGCCTGGGGTTGTTTGGCCTGGCATCTATCAATACAGAGCAGCGCCTCAAAGAAGTAGGTATCCGCAAAGTGCTGGGAGCTTCTGTGCAGCAAATTACGATGCATCTATCCCGCCGGTTCGCCTGGTTGGTCGTAGTGGCGTTTGTCCTGGTCGCTTTGCCAACATACCTTCTTATGAATACCTGGCTTACTAATTTTGCCGAGAGGATTTCAGTAGGTATCCCGGTATTTGTCGTAGGATTTATTCTGGCTTTTCTGGTTGCCATGTTGACGGTAGGATATCACACTGTGAAGGCAGCCTATGCCAATCCGGTCGATGCCATACGGGATGAGTGATCGCCAAGCGGTTTTAAGTTCAGACACTCTTGACCTTGACTTGAGCAATTGATCTTGACCCTAATCTATAGGCAATATCCCCTCATGGGGAGATGTCTATAGCCCGAAAGAACAGGAGATTTATGGAAAAAATACCATGAAAATCACTTGTTCTTTAATACTCTCTCTACTTGCACTTTACAGTCTTCATGGACAACAAGTTGATGTAGAGGGAGATACACGCATCGAAGGGA
>JAUILM010000346.1 GCA_030432855.1 Bacteroidia bacterium | reverse complement strand
TGGATCAAATAACGCCACCAATAGTTTCTTATCATGCAATTCAGCAAACGCTCTTGCTTTTTGCACAATATATTGGGTTGCCGCCAGGGAATACTTGTCCAACAGCGCCGACACCGATTCCTTAGATAGGTCACGATCCCAGTCCGTTGTAACGTTAAGGTGTTCACTGATTTTTTTTAGTGCGTTCAGATCGACATTATTAATTTTTCCCTGCACGTAAAGAAACATCTGTAGTGCCCAATCCTCCCTGATGTTTTCCCACAGCCAATCCGGATCTGTCATTTGTATCAGTGCTTCTTTGGATTGAATCCGGCTATCATTTTCCATAAAGGCACCGGTCTCTAAATCCATTTCCAAATTGGACCAGAAGTTTCCATGAAACATGATGCCCTCACCTTCTATTTCGGCATTTTGCGCGGTCCACTCACGAAATGCCATATATCGGCATCGGAACAGGCTACGAGTGTGATCATCACCCCAGATATAGAGAATCATATTTTCTGCCGAGTTTTCCGAGGCTTCTTCTCTCAGCATCCTGCGATAGGCTTGATATACTCCATAACCTCCCATACCATAATTGCGAATGGGTTCCCCCAGGTGGCCCGCCAAATATTCCTGCCATGTCTCTGCATCGCTTACCTGATGACACTGTGTAAAACTATTTCCATAGGTATTTATTCGAGCCGGTTTATCATGGTACACAAATGAAGTGCGTGTGCCATTATCCTGACTGGTAGAGATGGTAACACTTCCATCCAGGCCATCCATAGGAGTGTAATTGCCAAGTGTGTATCCCAACTCCGCGTCGAACTGGGCCCAGGATCGTTCATTGAGAAATACATCAATTTCTCGTGCACTGGGTGCTCCTGAGCGAATATATGCTTCATACGTCATGGTCTCTTGATTTTGTGCATGCAGTGTGCCGAGGCACAGTGGGCCAAATAAATAGAAGATTTTCCAGATGTGATTCATGGTCGTTATTTTTTGAGATACTTGGACGGTACCGCCGTTCCTATTCCGATTACTTTTTGACAGTAGGTAAAAGATAGCGAAGATTATGCACAGTAGGTGATTATGAAGCTTAGAGAGTTTGAGGGATTTTGTTGATTGTTTCAACGTATTCAAATGTTGTGAGTATGAATTCATGCATTGATAGAGACAGCTTGATATTTGATATCTAGTAAGTTGTGAAGAACCGTATACCATCTGATACGTGTGCGTCCTCACTGGATGCTGATCAAATCAAGGTTAGGGAGGTGGAAGATGAACGAGCTATAACCAGCTCGGTGCCTGGTTAGGTTTAAAATTGGCTCACTATTAAGTGTTTTTTGGCTCATTATGGCTCATTTTGTATATTTGTGAAATGAATCAAAGGTATACAATTTCAATTTATCGTTGGATTGGAATCTCCTTGAAAGACTGAGACAAATTGAGAAATTTGAACTTACCTGGCTCGATTTCAAGAAAAGAGAAAGTTCGAGTCTGCAGCAACTAAAAACTCTTGCAACTATTCAAAGTATTGGCTCATCAACTCGAATTGAAGGCTCAAAACTAACTAATAATCAAGTCAAAACGCTACTAGCAAATATTGACATCACTCAGATAGAGGATAGAGATTCACAGGAAGTAGTTGGTTATTATAATACTTTGGATATAATAACAGAAAATCCAAAAGACATAAGAATAAATGAATCTACCATAAAGAACTTGCATAATGTTTTACTGAAGCTTAGTACCAAAGATGAATGGCACAGAGGTCAGTATAAGCAGCATTCAAATGCAGTCCAGGCTCAATTTCCAGATGGATCAACGCAAATAATTTTCAAAACTACAGAACCAGGATTTGCTACAGAGGACTCCATGACATCAGCCATCAGGTGGCTTAATGCCAAGGACGAAATTAATCCAATTATTAAGACGGCATCATTTATCTATGAATTCTTAAGTATTCATCCTTTTCAAGATGGCAATGGTAGATTAAGTAGAATTCTTACCACTTTGTTAATGCTTAAAAATGGATATAATTGGATAGAGTATATAAGTTTTGAGCACGAAATCGAAAGGAGAAAAAAAGATTATTATCGAGCACTTAGAAACTGCCAGGCCCGAAGACCAAATGAGGATATAACTAAGTGGATTGAGTTTTTTCTATCCTCACTGATTAATTTGACAAAAAAACTATCCAAGAAACTTGAAATTTCACAATCTGATTTATCTCCAAAGCAGAAAAGCATTTTTATTTTCATAAACAACAATCCGGAATCTAAAACTGGTGAAATAGTAGAATCTGTGGGTATACCAAGGGCCACCGTAAAGAGAATATTGAATGCTTTGATAGAATCTGGCTTGATTGAAAAGAATGGAAAAGGAGCAGGAACAAACTATAGGGCAAAATCTGGAATATAGTATGTTGTGACTAGGAGTCCCGCGTATGTAACCAATATTTTCTCTTAGTAGCTCCATACTGATTCTTGCCATGATATTTATAATTTACAAATAACCTCGCTGAGGCCAAATGTCTGGCTCTTGTCGACAGGGTTTGGGCTTTATTGCGAGTACTCGGCAGTTTTGCCCTTCCAATAATTATCGAGACTGTAATAAGTTGGCAGCCAGAGGCATTTGAAGGCAAGAAGATATATATTAGAAGGAGTAGCGTTAATATATCATGATCAATATTGAGAAGTTTTTGTACCTCATAGTGAATATGAACCTTGTTTAAGACCCACAATATTTGCCCAAGACCCCAAAATATTCTTACCGGTTAGCGGTAATTTATTATAATCGGATTTCTCTCTAATGAGTATTACGTTAAAGAAAATGCTAAGTAGATTTGTCTCTTCAACATCTCATACCAATTCACTTCACATCGGATGAAGACTCCGTAAATTCTACCAGCACTGGGACTGTTTCATCATAGAGAGCGGATGCTTTATCGCAGAGCATAGGTAGGTTAGCAAATTTTCTCTCAAGAATGTTTTCTTCAATTTCCACGAGGACAGCTTTCAGCTGAGGAACCCCAATATAGTCAGCCTGAGGTTTTAAGGAATGTGCTTTGATGCGCAGTGCCTCCCAGTCCTGCTCCTGGGCATGTTGCTGCATCTGAGCTAAGGTAGTTGCTGCGATGCTCAGATAGATACTGATATATCGTTTCATTTTGCGGGTATCACCCTTGGTGAATTTTTCTAAAAAAGATAGGTCCACCATTTATACATTTGCTTTTATCAGTTGGTAAATTTCATCAAATGCATCTTGCCCTTTAATCACATAGTGTATAGCGCCATACCCTATAGTTTGCATAGCCGTGGAATAACTTTTTTGACTCGAAAGCATGACAACGGGTAGCGCCTTATTCTTGCTTTTAATAGTCTTGAGAATATCAATACCATTGGCGGCTTCTTTCTCTTTGGAGTTCAGATAGTAATCCAGGACTACCAAATCTGGTTCTGCCTCCAAAGACTGCACACAAGCCTCACCTGTGGGGAAGGATTTTAGCTCTAAGTTGGAGTCTTGCTCATGTAGGTAATCCGTGAGCATTTCGGTCAATAGTGGCTCATCGTCTACGATGAAAATCTTGGGTTTTTTATCTGACATCTGTATTGCTTTATTAGAAGAGTGCTTCATATTCTCGGGAAGTTGATGGGTTGTGGCCTGGAATATTTAGCCTAATATTTCGGAATTTGAGAACCTTTTAAGTTTTTGAATTTTAGATAGTAGATCTTGCGTATCAAAAGGCTTTCCAATGAAGTCATTCATACCGGCCTCATAACATCGATCCACTTCCTCCCTCATGACGTTGGCTGTCATCGCAATGATGGGGATTTGGGACTTGCCATTGGATAGCTGGCGAATAGCCTCCGTTGCTTCGTAGCCATTCATTACGGGCATTTGCACATCCATGAGCACAACGTCATAGGCTCCGTGTGTGACTTTCTCTACGGCGATCAGTCCATTTTCAGCCAGTTCGACCTGCACTTCATCAATACTGTCCTCCAGTTCTTCCTGGGCTACTATAGCATTAAAATGGTTGTCCTCGACCAGTAATACCCGAATACCCTTCAGCACTTGAGAGAGTTGGCTCTGGACCCCTGTGGCGGCTATTTGTGTACTATGTTCTTTTGATAGCTGATAGGGAATCGTCACATGAAACTGGCTACCTTTTCCTTTCGAACTTTTTGCCTGGATTTCTCCCCCCTGCAGCTGCACGAGTCTTCTTGAAATGGTGAGTCCCAATCCTGTGCCGCCAAATTTTCGGCTGGTATCGGAGTAGGCTTGCTCAAATGATTCGAATATTTTCTCCAGCCGGTCTTCACCGATTCCCACACCGGTATCAGATATGCAGAAGTGAGTCATCAATTCATTCTGATCCGCAGATACTTCTGTTTCAAGTTGTAGCGTGACTACACCTTTTTCTGTAAACTTGATGGCATTGTCCAACAGATTGAGCAATACCTGATGGAGTCGGGTAGGATCACCTTGTACCACAGGTAGTTCATCTTCCTTATTCACCTGGATGAGCAATCCTTTTTCCTCGGCTTTAAAGTGACTGATCATCACTACATTTTGGATCACATCTTCCAGTGAAAAGGGGATGCTTTCTAATTCGATCTTTCCCGCTTCGATTTTCGACATATCCAAAATGTCATTGATAATGACTAGTAGTGAGTTTGATGATTCCTTTATTGCGTTCAGGTAGCTCATTTGCTGAGGTCGTGGATCCTTGCGAAGCAAAATATCGGTCATGCCCTTGATAGCATTCATGGGGGTACGAATTTCGTGGCTCATATTCGCCAGAAACTGATGCTTTGCCTTTTCCGAAGCTTCAGCCCTTTTCTTCTCGATTTCGATGGACTTGTTTTTTTCTTCCAGCTGTTTTTTGTTTTTTTGCACAAACCTATACCGCGTATACATGCCTAACGCGATGAGAGTAGCCAGGACACCCAGTGCCAGGAATAGGTTTCGATTATTTTTTTGGCGGTTTATTTCCTGTTGAAAAACAAACTCCTGCTGTGCATTTTTTTGTTCACGGCGAAGACTGTCAGCCAAATGCTGCTGCTGGTATTGGAAAGCAAGTTCTTGTTTGGTCACCAATTGAGCATTTCTTACTTGAGTGATTTCGTCGCGGGCGTCGATGTATTTTTTGTAGTACTCAAATGCTTTTTCGTCGTTGCCGATGGACTCATAGGCTTTGTATATGTTCTCATAACTTTGTAGAGAGCCGTATAGGTTGCCATGCGATTTTTCAATGCCGGTTAATGCGGCCGAAATCGCACTCGCATATTGATGCATACCGAGGTAGCTATTGGAAAGCTCCGCATAATATTTACCCAGATTATAATCCAGGGTGAGGGGTTGGGTATCATAATAGTCTTGTAGCGCAAGTAGCTCTTTCAGTGCCAGGGGATATTTTTCTTCCAGATTCTTTAATCCAGCTTCTACACGCCTGGCTTTGGCCATACATGGAGCACAATCCTGCCTGTCAACCATATATACCATTGCGGAGTCAAGGTATAAGCGTGCTTTGGTCAGGTCTTTCTTATCAATATAAAGTGTGGCTAAATCTATAAACGAGGAACCTATCTCCGGGCTGAAATTGCTTTTTTTCGCATAGGTCAGAGATGGTAATAGATAATTTTCAGCTTCAGCATAATTACCAGTGATTAGGTGGGTATTACCTACTAATCCTAATGTCACTGAGTGATTGAGATGATCAATCAGATTATTTGCCTCAACAAATAAAATGACGCGTTGTGCGAGGTCAAGTGCTTCCGGCAAGTGGGATTTGCCAAAATAGGTTCTAATCAAAGCATTATACAAAGGGATTTGATCAGCCATTAATGTGTCCAAAGAAAGTGCTTGCTCCAACATTTCATCGATGTTATTATCTGAGCAATTCCTCAAGAAATGATGGGCAATATCGGCGGTTTCATAGTCCTGTACTTCCAGTGATTTTTGGATAGCCTCTCTACCAATCTGGCAGGATTTTTCCATATCATTCATCATAAATAAATAGGTGGCACTTTCCAGAAAAAGAAAACGTCCCAAATACTGGGTTTTACCTAAATCCTGAACTAGAGTTCGAGCCTCAATAATACCCTGAGCCCATCGTATAGTTTCAGGATTTTCCACCTCATTGATTAAAGGGTCAAAACGCTGGTAAAAAGCCTCCACTCGATCTTCGGCCGTGTTGGAGGTGTCAGACCAAATGGCATAAAGTGAGTCTGCTCTATGGTCCTGAGCATGGAGTGGGGAAAAGATGAATGCGGGAAATAAAAAGAATAATATAAAGCTTTTCATCTGACATGTTTTTGATCCGGCACAAGCCTGGAACCTTCTCGATACATCAAAGAAAAAGAATGCTATATTTAAAATCCATGTCTGTTTATCAAGTGGTTCTTCAACTTATCAAACGGTATCAGGATACTTAAGATAAGTGAATAGTTTGGAAGCTCAATGAAATCGAAAAT
>JAUILM010000345.1 GCA_030432855.1 Bacteroidia bacterium | reverse complement strand
CCTGGGGCTCAATCGAGATCTGGCACTCGAACCGCGGGCAGCGCTGAACTGGCATATTGACGAAAAACAAACATTCAACCTGGGATTTGGAGTCCACAATCAAATGCTACCTCTTCCCATATATCTCTTTGGAACTCGCCTGACAGATGGATCCTTCTCCTTGAAAAACCAGGATATTTCTTTTCTTAAGAGTATCCACTATGTAGTGGGATACGATCGAAAAATCGGAGTTGACTGGCGCATAAAAACGGAGGCCTACTATCAGGATCAGGTGGATGTACCGGTGGAGCAGGAAGGGAACAGCTTCTCTGTTCTTAATGTAGGAGCAGATTTTGGATTTCCCGAAGTCGGCCTACTGCAGAACACCGGTAGCGGAGAGAATTATGGAGTAGAACTTACCGTAGAGAAATTCTTTTCTCAAAATTATTATGCCTTGCTGACCGGCTCATTATTTGAATCTAAATACACAGGTAGTGATGGTATTAATCGAAATACGGCTTTCAATAATAATTACACCCTTAATATTTTGGGTGGGAAGGAAATTCTGATTGGGAAAGAGAAGCATAACGCCCTGACCTTTGACTTTAAATTTACAATCGCCGGTGGTCGCTATTACACACCCATTGATCTTGAAGCATCAATACTCGAAGGTCGGGAAATACGCATGGAAAACCTGGCCTTTAGTGAGCAGTATGACCCTTATCAGCGGCTGGATATAAAATTTGGATATCGACTCAATAATAAGGGTAAGCGGGTATCTCAACAATTCTATCTTGATTTCCAGAATATTCTCAACCATAAAAATGTATTTATTCGGCGGTACAACGACACCACGCAACGAATAGACACCCTTTATCAGATTGGTTTTTTTCCCGATGTCTTATATCGCATTCAGTTTTAGAGAGGCGTCATGGAAAATCTATTGACTTTATGGTTTAATTCGTAATTTTCAAATATGCGTGCAAGAGAGGAATTAGGGTTTAACGACCGCTGGTTGATGATCATTGGAATACCTTTCGTAGCCCTGGTAATCAACAGTATCATTTTTTCATCTACAGATATTGATAACTCCACGCGATTTCTGACCTGCTACCCCATATCCATAATTTTCACCAGTGTTTTCTGGATTATATTTCGACAATGTATCATTGCTCTGCGCAAGAGAAAACGTTTTCAGGAGAATACCTTTCTGCGCCTGGGTGCCGAAGTCATTTTGATTATTGTCATCTATTTCTTGATCGAACCTATTTTGGAGTTTCTGGTCAAAGAAGTATTGCAACTCCAAAATAGCTGGAGCGAACCTACAGCAGCCATTAAAATATTTACAGGCCTCATTTTTAGCTTGTTTGTGACGGCTATTTATGAGATTATCTACATACAAAGCAAACTGGAGCGATCCAACCTGGAGCGTGAACAACTTTCGCGTGCTCACATCCAATCGCAACTGGATGGACTGAAAAGTCAGATCCAGCCCCATTTTCTCTTCAATAGTTTGAATACGCTGGCGGGATTAATTCCTCAGGATGAAAATCGGGCCGTCCGCTATGTCCAGAAGTTATCAAGGGTATTCAGATATGTACTTGAAATAAGGGATGAGGCACTGATCACCCTGGAGGAAGAAGTTGAATTCCTTAATGCATACATCTATCTCCTGAAAGAACGATTTGGCAACAATTTACAGGTAGAGCTGGATATACCGACGTCCTATCATGGCCGGATGGTGGTCCCATTATCGCTTCAGATTTTATTTGAAAATGCCATAAAGCACAACAAGATTACCCGGGAGGAGCCGCTAAAAGTGCGCGTGTATATCAGTGCTGAGGGTAAACTTACCGTAGAAAACAATCTGCAGCTGCGAGAAGAAAGTCCGAATGGGACCAAAATGGGTCTGGAAAATATACGCAAGCGATATCGATTTGTGGTGGATGATCCAGTCGATATCGTCAGTTCGATTGAATCATTCATGGTGTCGCTGCCTCTCATTAAAAGCCCGTCTATACCCTGATCTCAATGCGTGTACTTATAGTCGAAGATGAAGTGGGAGCTGCCCAGCGGCTGCAAAAAATGTTATTAAAAATCAGGCCGGATTACATCGTCCTCGATCATTTGGAATCCATATCGGAGACTGTACGCTACCTGGAGAATCACTCCCAACCAGATCTTGTTTTTCTGGATATTCATCTGGGAGATGGCTTGAGCTTCAATATCTTCAAGAAGGTCCGACTGGAGAGTCCTATCATCTTCACAACGGCTTTTGATAAGTACACACTACAGGCATTTAAGGTCAATAGCATAGATTACCTGCTTAAGCCTCTAGAGGAGGAGGCCTTGCGGCAGGCCATAGAAAAGTTTGAATCGCTCTATCCCCGTGTCAATATCTTTTCCCCGGATTTGGCTTCACAACTGCTTAAGTCCCTGGACAAGAAGCAATTCAAACAGAGGTTCCTGGCAAAGTCGGGCAAGGCATTGTCATACTTAGAGACGGACTATGTTTGCTACTTCTACAGTGAGGACGGGGTAGTCTTTGTAAAGAACCTGCAAGGACAACGGTACATCGTAGATGGTACCCTGGACCAAATGGAAGGAAAGCTTGACCCCGATCAGTTTTTTCGTATCAATCGCAAAATCATTGTACACATTAAAGCTATCGAGCAAATAAGACCCTACCTCAACAGCCGACTTCACCTGCAATGCACTGATAATAGTGACCTGGATCTGATTGTATCCCGGGATCGTGTTGCCAGCTTTAAAAAGTGGCTTGATGGTTGATGGGAATTCACAAATTGTAGTAAATTTGGTGCCCTTCTTGAGATAAGCTCAAGAATGGTGACTTTAGGCCGAAGTGGCCCCGCAATGCTGCGGGGGTAGATCCCGCAAGGTTTTGCGGGACACGGCGCGCTTCTTCCAGCGCGGACTTAGTTCTTTAATGAAGGGATTGAGTAAATGGAAGAGTTATTTTAGGCCGAAGTGGCGGAATTGGTAGACGCGCTGGATTCAAAATCCAGTTCTCGCAAGGGAGTGTGGGTTCGATTCCCACCTTCGGTACAACTAAACCTAATCTAAAATCCCCGTGAGTGACTGCTCACGGGGATCTTTTTTTGTTCCTATATTATTGAATGGGAGGAAGCAAGGTAGGGCTCACTTCCTCCAGATGTATAATCAGTCCTCTTCAGGACATCCCGCAATTTTTGCTTCAAAGGTTGCACCCGTACCCACTTCGAAATCCTGATTTAGTTCGACGGCATTACCGGCTCTAAACAACGCGTCATCAATGACTCTGACGGGACCCATGGTATTGGTACTTACGGTATTGTCTGCAGCATAGGTACCACTAGCAGGATCATCAGCCACTGTGACGGTGGGAGGACATGGATTCGCGGGTAAGGTGAAGGTGTACAACCCTCGCCCGAAGGTAGCCACAACGATATGATTGTCTGAGGTCCTGGCCTTTAGCATATCGACCCGTACATTTGCCAGTCCTGCATTTGTGACGGCCCAGTCTGTCGATGCACCGTTAATGTCTTCGGTACTCCATACACCGAGATCGGTACCCAGGAATATCTGGTCGGCATTGCCGGGTGCAAATATGCCCGAGCGTACCGGCATGTCAGGAAAATTGTTTTGAATATTGGTCCAGCTGGCACCTCCATTGATGGTTTCCCAAATATGCGGCACACCGTAACTGCTAATAGTCAAAATCATGTGTTGAGAGTTGCCAATCTCCACATCAATTGATGAGATCCATCCGGTGGGCAGACCTGTACTGATATCAGTGGAAGTGAGACTTCCTCCATTGGCATTTAAAATCTTGTAGATTTTGCCCGCATCGGTGGCCACATACAGAGTAGTACTGGTATTGGGGTCTACTTTGAATGTTGTAGCCTGCTTTCCTCCCAGGGCGGCGCCTCCAATAAGAAGGGAATCGGTAATATCATTTGTGGTCCCGATATTTAAGACACGACACATGCGATCATTACCGGATGCGGCATATAATATATTGTTCATATCATCATAGTCCGTAGGATTGATAAACCTACCTGACTGACTGGTGGGTGAGACCTGGGTAAAACCAGAGGCCCAATCGTCAGTAGTGACACCATAATCATTATGGACATATGCCGCTATCTGAATATTGGGTTGATTTTGATCGATATGACAAAAGCCACCATCTCCCCCAAATGCTTCCGTAGTACTGGGACTTCCGCCATCCCATTCCTGTGTTCCATTATCCTGCAGGCCCGCGATGTACTCCTGGGCACTGCTGGTTGGACTAAGATCCGCCGCATAGAGTTGAGACACATTGTATTCCTTCACTCGATGTGAAAACGAGGGAGTAGCTGCCGCATTACCTGCATTCGTTGAGTAGTATACACCCCCATCATTCCCAAAAATCACTTCATTAGGATGACCGGGCCGGTAGACAAAAGTATGGTGATCAGCATGTATGACTTCCAGACAGGGCGCCACCCCTCCATCTACCCAGGAACCCACGTGCGTAGTATTTGAGAAGCCATCCAGTGTGCGATACACATCTATTCCCCCCAGTAAGACAAGATTTTCGTCTGTGGGATGTACTGTCATGCACAGGTCATACGTACCTTGATTATTCGTAAAGTGTTGATCACTAATGACAATACAGCCATCAGCAGGTTCTGTATTTAGTGGAATATTCAGGGTGTCCCATGACGTCCCGCCATCGATACTTTTGATAAAGAACTCAATATCCTTGTGTCCACTGTTATTTGCAGCAACAGCATACAGATAGTTACTATTGTCAGGTGCCAGAGCCAGTACAGTCCGCTCTACGGTAGCATATCCACTATCTGGGGCATTATACATTTTTGTAAAATCCGTAGTGACATCACAGGTGCCATCGCTGCATTTAAAAATGTCTCCACCGTGATCACCGTAGGTGTTCGCTCCTGTCGCAACCCATAAGTTTCCTGAATTGTCCAAACCGATATCATCCACACCATATGGATACTCTGGAAACACATCTGGAATCACCTGAGTCCAGGTAGCGCCCTGATCTGCCGAACGATAAAGTCCGTTTTCACCCAAAAAAATACTGCCTGATCCTTCGATAGGTTCACCGACATAAGCACGTCGACTAGCTACATACAAGACGCTAGTCATACCTTCTACTCGCATTAATACCTCGGTCACATATTTAAATTGACTGGTATTGGGTACCGGAGACCAGGTTTCGCCGGCATCCGTAGACATGAAGACACCCATACCTGGTGATACGGCCGAGTATGCCTCACCGGTTCCGGCATAGAAAATATTTGTGTTTTGTGGATCATAACATAATGAACTCACGGTGATGTTGTCCATAAAGTCATCGATCTTCACCCAGGAAGTGCTCGCCAAAGTAATGTCATCATTCTTCCATAGACCACCAGAGACGGCTCCTGCAAAGACTTTCTTGTTGTTACTGTCATTGGGATCAAACATGAGAGCACGTGTTCGTCCGCCCACATTATTAGGTCCAAGGTTTTCCCACTGCACATTGGGAACGGCATCTCGCTGCCTTCTTTGTCGTTCTACCATTTGCTGAGTATATGATCTGGCCTCGAGAAGTCGCTCATGCGGCACATAACCCAAAGAAGGGTCTTTAGTCATTTGGATTTCCTGTGTGAACTTTGCCATGAGGGTCCGCTTCTTGGCCTCGAAGGACTTTTTAGTTCGTGTCTGTGTTTTGGAGGTTTGTAGCATGATGGTAACAAAACCAACCAAACCGATGATAGCAAATATGCTGAGTAACGCTTTTTTATTCATTGTAATGAGGATTTACTATTAATCAATGTGCATGGGTTCGGATTGGACCAGTTGGTATTCGAATGCCCTTCGGACCATACCTGCCACATTTCTCGCACCTAATTTGGACAACAAGTTTTTTCTATGAGACCGGATGGTCTCACTGTGAATGCAAAGCTTGTCTGCAATCTCATGAGTTGTATGTTCATATATAATCATCTGCAGGACTTCTAACTCGCGTGCAGTTAGCTTGTGTTTCATATTTTAGATTTTAATATCAGGTTATAACATTCCTATCAAAGAAATGTATCATATCAGATTTACTCCAAAATGGAGAGGGGGACAAGTAGGGGTACAGTCGGCCAACACTAGTAGAGGATGGGAGCATACCATATGGTTGCTTCTATTAATGTTTTTGACCATTTCACCACCTGATGCTTCTGCACAAAACTACTTGCGAAATAAGCTGGAAGCCGCAGATCCGGCAGGAGGTCAGACTGATCTACCGAGAGAGGAAAAGCTAAGTATACATCTTGACTACCTGGACTCAGCTACAGCACATAATATGGCTACAGACCAAATGTATGCTCACCTCCTGCTTGGAAACGACTATATAGCCATGCTTGACTATGAACAAGCCGGAGAACATCTGAATGCGGCCCAGGAGATGGCATTGAAGATGGATGATCCTGCGAGTCTGGGCTGGACTCTTTATCGA
>JAUILM010000344.1 GCA_030432855.1 Bacteroidia bacterium | reverse complement strand
CCAAGCAATTAAGAGATGATAGACTATCTGCTACACCTTTATTTGATCGGAAAGACTTTGATTTTTGGATCTTTAAATTTGCAGAATTAAAACATTCCATTCTCTCGCAAATAGCATTGCTACAGATTACAAGTTTTCAGGACAGTAAAAAGTCTTCGGATGCTGCAGATGCAATTAGGCCACTTTGTCACGAACAGCTATTGGTGTGGAATACATTGTTGGATCAGTTTGAATATCTCTGGTTGGAAGAAAACAACCGCAATTGGCTTGCGGATGCAAAAAGACCTCTCCTGGACAAAATTGAATTCTGGTCCGAGATGTCTGCAAGGGTTGAAGAAGCGGGGCATACTGATAATTTACCGGAATTCACGGCATCAGGAGACAAGTTTTTCACCTATTGGTTGAGTGCTGATTTCTTTGCATTAAATGAAGATGATGCGGACCATGATTTTTTGAGACCAGAAGGAGGTGAGCTCAGAATCAAACCTTCAGCGGTCGGATATTATGTAAGACCCAACGGTGAATATCATAGTTGGAGAAAAATCATCAGTCAGGATCTAAATAGAGTTTGGCTTGAAGATTTCTTTCAAATGGATTCTGTTAGTACGGTTTATACATCCTGCCAGATCGTTGCATCAGCAGATATGTCGGTACCTTTTGAATTTATTTCATCGGGAGAATCCAAAGTTATTTTGAATGGTAAAGTCATTACTTACAAGGAAGGAATGTCTGATACAAACGTGGTTTCGCTGGTGGAGGGTAGAAATTATCTTCTTTTAAAACATATGAGACCCACATCGGGTCCCTGGTACTTCTCTTTTAGGCTGCCGGATGAAGTAGTTCAGCATCGGAAATACAGGTACTATGTGGAAGATTGACGGTTTATAACTTTTTCAAGAAGAAAATAGTCCCCACAAAAAAAAAGCATCCCGGGATATCGAGATGCTTTTCTTTTCAGGTGGTTGTTCGGTGATCGGCTATTCACTCCAGGGAGGCGTGATCCCGTTTGATCTTGCATAGGCTATCAGTTGGCCCTTGTGCTCTCCTGAATGCTCTAATACAATGAGCATAGCGCTCAACTTTGAAAACTTACCAAAAGGAAGTTCTATTTCGTCTGCCAAACTTTCAGTTTCGACTTTGCCAAATGCATCCTTTGCATAATCAAAAGACTGATTAAGAGCTTCAATGACGTTGTCTTTACCTTCGATGGATCCCATAGTCATCATGTCCACACCTTCAGGAAGTTCAAATCCAAGGTTCATCATGATGAAGTAGTTGGCCTGTGCGACGTGAAGGAAGGCTTCACCCACTGATCTTACTCCATCGGCAGGTCTCCAGTCGTACTGTTCTTCCGTAAAGGCATCAGCCAGGCTCCCTAATTGATCGTGCGTTCTGTTAAAAATTCCAGTGATACTTTCCTGCGCCAGATTGTCCTGGGCAAAAGTGAAAGTTGCACTTAAGCAAAAAATGAGGGTTAATAATTGTTTCATACTTAGTTAAGTTGATGATCAGATAATTTAATTTTCCGAAGATTTAAGCATTTGCCAGATAAAATGCTGTCAAATGACCGACCTTCTGGTACAATATTAGCTATCTTTTGAATTCATTGTGGGATAATCTTGATCAAATACCCGAAATCTCAATTATGGGTCAGAGAAGTTTAACAACGCGGTTTCTTTAAAGCCTTCAGGCGCCGGTTGATCAATTAATTAGCCAGTTTGATACAAATAGATTTCGATTGGCCATCTTATCTGCCTATTTTGCGGCTTAAACGTTCAAATATAACCTCTATACATATGAAACAAATCTTTACTTTATTCATCACTATTTGCTCACTAGTACCCATTTTCGGTCAGCAGTCAGTTGCCCGGCAGTGGAACGAACAACTTCTGGAAGCGATTCGCAAGGATGTGAGTCGTCCTACGGTACACTCCCGAAACCTGTTTCATGTATCAGCAGTCATGTATGATGCTTGGGCAGTGTACGACACTAAGGCCAAACCATTCTTTCTGGGAAATCATGTTGGTGATTATGATTTTCTATATGAGGGAGTGCTTGCTAATGATACCTTAAATATCGAAGAAGCCAGAAATGAGGCAATTAGCTATGCAGCTTATCGCTTGTTAAAGCATCGATTTGCTAACTCTCCTGGCCGTGCAACCACGTTACCAGCGCTGGATTCATTAATGATAGCGTTGGGGTACGATACTTCCTATACGGAGACTGATTACTCTAATGGAGTACCGGCCGCTCTTGGCAATTATATCGCACTTAGCTGCATGGAATTCGGATTTGTGGATTATGCTGATGAAGCTACCAATTATGGACACTCCGATGCTTTCTACGCTCCGATAAATGAACCTTTGCAACCTGAATTGCCAGGCGCACCTGGTTTGACGGATTTGAACCACTGGCAGCCATTAGCTATCGGTGGCAATCCCGCACGACGATTTCTTAATCCTCATTGGGGAAAAGTTACTCCATTCTCATTGACAGAAGCTGATCTGGAAGTAGCCCAAAAAGATACGAATGAGTATTACCTCTATCATAACCCGGGTGCACCTCCAACGCTTGATACTGCAACCTTGACGGGACTCGACGACTACTATAAGTGGAACTTTGCTTTGGTCGCTGTGTGGTCCGGTCATCTGGATCCTTCCAACGGAGTAATGGTAGATATTTCTCCAGGATCAGTAGGAAACCTAAGTAGTCTGCCTCAGAATGAGGAAGAAATGCGAGCATTTTACAACCTCCTGGATGGTGGTGTAATTGATACCGGGTATACTGTAAATCCGGTCACAGGTCAGCCATACGAACCACAAATGGTACCTATGGGTGACTTTGGTCGTGTACTAGCCGAATTTTGGGCGGATGGACCTCGATCAGAAACACCTCCAGGTCACTGGTTCACCATCCTGAACTATGTGAACGATCACCCCATGTTTGAGAAGCGATTTGAAGGTCAGGGTGACATTGTAGATGATTTGGAATGGGATGTAAAGTCTTATTTGATACTCGGTGGTGCCATGCACGATGTGGCAGTAGCTGTTTGGGGTATCAAATCATACTATGATTATATTCGACCTATCTCTGCGATTCGTGGAATGGCAGCCCTGGGTCAAAGCTCAGATACCAGTAAACTTTCATATCACAAAGGTGGACTTCCATTGATCGAAGGACATATCGAAGTGGTAGAAGAAGGAGATGCACTGGCGGGTGATAGCAGCGAGCATGTTGGTAAGATAAAGCTATATGCATGGCGAGGACCAACCGCATTGACTGATGAGAATTCGAATGCTGGAGTTGACTGGATTTTGGCTGAAAACTGGTGGCCTTACCAGCAACCTTCATTTATTACACCTCCTTTTGCAGGATATGTTTCCGGACACTCTACATTTTCCAGAGCTGCAGCAGAGGTGTTGACCTTGTTGACAGGAGATCCTTACTTTCCTGGTGGTATGGGTATCTTTGATGCACCTCAAAATGAATATCTGGTTTTTGAGGAAGGACCTTCACAATTTTTAGAACTGCAATGGGCCAAATACAGGGACGCTTCCGATCAGGCAAGTTTATCAAGACTATGGGGTGGAATCCATCCTCCCGTCGATGATATACCCGGGAGAATGCTGGGAATGAAGATTGGTCCGCAAGCTTTTGACTATGCACTCACTTTCTTCGAGGGTGAAACCGTGTCAAACAGAGACTGGAAGCGTAGTGAATTGACAGCGATCCGAAACTTTCCTAATCCGGTAAGTGAAGGTACTACCTTCGAGTACATCGTTCGGGAGAGTAGCAATGTACGCATCAAAGTATTTGATATATCTGGTCGGGTAGTCTTCGAAATGAATGAGGGACACCGAGCTCCAGGGCAGTATAGAACGACAAGCAATGACCTTGCTAACAAACTGAGACCTGGTACATACTTCTATCGTCTGGAGTCTCCGCGTCAGATCAGTACCACCCAAAAACTTATGATTTCGAGCAGTAGATAGTCTATATAGTTTAGTAATTAGAATTTTGATTTTTATGATCCGAATGTCACAAGCATTCGGATCTTTTTTTGGAGCATCTTCTCTCCTCAAAAAAATGCTTAGCTTAGGACGCTAGTTAAAGTGAAGTATGCGCTACACGGATGTACTCATAAGTATTCGTCAAATCGTGCGATCCGTCAATCTGGAGAGCAAGAGAATTCAAAAGGAGTATGGGATTTCAATTCCCCAACTTCTATGTTTAAATTTTCTCAATGAAGCATCCAGTTATAAGGCTACACATAAGGAGATTAAATCCTTTCTACAGCTCAACGCCAGCACCGTGACTGGTATCATTGCACGACTGGAGCGAAAGGGCTTAGTGGCGAGATTACCCAGTGAAAATGATCGAAGAGTAGGCTACATTGTACTGACGGCTCAGGGGGCAGAACTCCTACGTAAGGCACCAGAGCCTTTGCATGAGATCGTGGCAGTGAAGCTTAAATCGCTTTCTGATGACGACCTCAGAGATCTGCGTCAGGCATTCGACACGATCATAAGCTTCCTTGAGATCAATGATGTTTCGGCTGCACCCATCATTACCGCTGCGACAGATATCACAACTTCTGAAGAAATAGAGAATTCTTAGGCATTCTATGGCTTGCGCATATGTCCGATCATACTGCGTGGTAGCGTGGTAATTGTTTCTATAGAAACTAATTTTGTATTTTAGCGCCTTATTTGAAATTTGTTTCAGTAGAAATCGTTTTACTTTTGGCTTCCACCTATCAACTGCTGGAGATTGTTATATGTTCTTATGTTGCTGGTTTTAAGCTGATTACATATTGAAATAATTCAAGGTACATAGATGTCTGATTTCACATACAAATTATTTACACCTTTTGATCCCGTTACTAAGGTTCAGGTGGCTGGAATAGCTGAGTTTGTGCAGTCAAACCTTCCGTTAGAGAACATTGACCGTAAGGCAGTGGAGGGAGCTATTCGTTATGCCATGAGTCATGATCACTATGCAGGTGGATTCATACTTGTAATGTACACGCAGGATTCACAATTAGCCAGTGTAGCGATAGTAAACAAGACAGGGATGAATGGCTACTTCCCAGCATCTATCCTGGTTTATTACGCAGCAGACGAAAAGCTGAAGACCGAAGGACTGGATGAAAGAATGATCAAATATGTACTCAAGATTTGTGAGGGAGATGTACTCATAAATTTGGAAGGACAGGAAAAATTCTCCCATTTGTATACTGAGGCCGGGTTCGATAGCAAACCTTTAATTCTTCGCTATCCACGCGAAACGGTCTCTTACAATTAATCTCCGATAAGATAGTGACCAACTATATGATGACCACACAGACAACACGTGGGAGATACTTACGCTATTATACTCGTAGAGTATCATGCATGCGCATGATGACCCTATCCAAATGTACAATTCTGCCTTTTCTTAAAGTTCTACCGATCGTACTTTGTCTGATGTATAATATATCCTCAGCACAAGATATCCCTGCTCCAGTATTTGTAAATGAGCCTGAACTCAGTTCAAATTCGGGGTATCTAAGTTTAAACTGGGACTATTCAGACTCGGTCGACATTGCATTTGTATTGGAGGTGTCGGGAGATAGTCTTTTTAAAGAAGCCCGGGTTATATATGAGGGACCAGATCGTGCTACTTTCATTTCAGGGTTGGAAGATGGAAAATACTTCTATCGTGTGCAGGCTGTTGATGGAAATCAACGTTCTTCCTGGTCCGCAATGACTCGAGTCGTGATAGAACATCATTCACTGCCATTTGCCCTCTTCTTATTCGCCGTTGGAATGACAGTCTTTGCTGCTACCGTAGGCATCATTGTCCAGGGGAACCGACAGATTGAAACAACGAACCCAAAGCATCCATCATGAATCATCAATCTGAGATATTATCACCGCAGACGGGATGGATCTTGTTAGCCATACTCAGTATTGTCTGGATTATGCTGGGTAAATATTGGGGACGGAAGGCAAAGAACATGGATGGATTCATGTTGGCGGGTAGAAATGTTGGTCTGGCATTAGGTACGGCTACGGCTATGGCTACCTGGATTACTTCCAATACGACTATGCTGGCTCCACAGTTTGCGCTGCAATTAGGTATCTGGGGCATGATCGCTTATTCTACAGCATCCTTTGGTCTATTCCTGTTTGCTCCACTGGCACGCAGGATTAAGAAACTAATGCCGAAAGGGTACACTAGCGGTGATTTTATTCGGTTGCGGTATGGTAGGTCCACCTGGTACGTTTTCCTGATCATCAGCATATTTTATGGTTTTACCTGGTTGATCAGTATGGGTATGGCGGGTGGTATTTTAATGAATGCACTGGCGGGCATCCCATATCAAACTGGTATGACAATCATCCTTGCCGTATGCGTGGTGTATACCATATTCGGAGGCCTGTATGCCGTCATTGGTACCGATTACATTCAGTCTCTGATTGTAATGGTGGGCATATTGGTTGT
>JAUILM010000343.1 GCA_030432855.1 Bacteroidia bacterium | reverse complement strand
AGCCTCTTTAAGTAGTTTGGGCATCGTGGGATAGGACTCATACATTCTGTACCGGTGCGTAGCCAGGCCAACCTGACCACTTTGATGAGGGTACAATCCGGTATAAATCGTACTACGTGAGGGGCTACAGACAGAATAGGTAACGAAGGCATTATTAAACATGATACCATCTTTCGCCAATCCATCGATATAAGGTGTGTACACATCTTCTACTCCATAGCACCCCAGGTCCGGACCGTTATCTTCTGATACGATCAACAAAATATTGGGTCGTTCCTCACTTTCACCTATTAATCCTCCACTTTCCGATTCACAACTTGAGAAAAAGACACAAAGACATATTGCACAGCATACAGTAATCCTGTGCCTTAAAGTGTTCCTCCATTGTTTATCCTTTCTCATTATTAGTAAATACTGGAAATCATCATTGGGCATAGCATACATGCGAAATGATCATCCTCCTTTTTTATCGTCTATATATTTCTTGAAGTATTTTGGGTAATTCCAGGAAAAATTCTCCTGTTTGGCATAATCCCGATTAGGGAAGGCCTCATTTATTGAATCCATTTCCTGCATATATCGATTTAGAATTTCGGGATCTGCCAGTGGGTCAATCGTCTCATTCTGCCATTTCTGAAGTACTTGCTTCAACCGATTTAGTTCATCTGCATAGGCCGGATCATCCACAATGTTTTTAAATTCAAGGGGATCGGCATCCAGATCATACAATTCATATTCAGGTGGATTGCTCCAGGTCTCATATACTTTCTGGATATGGGGAGGAGCAGCGGCCACTTCTTCGGGCAAGGTACCTGTACCATACATGGTGAATGCATAAATCAAATACTTCGGGTTTTCGCGCCCATGTACCAGGTTTTTAATCAGTTTAAATCGCTTGTCTCTCACGCTACGACGTGGAAAAGTGAAAAAAGAAGCAGATCCCGCACCACCTGCGAAAATATATTCGTGATGATCCGTGGATCTGCTTTCCGCTATTAAGGAAGTATGTAGTGATTTGCCTGGTAAATTATCCGGCACTGCCACACCGGCGACATCAAGGACGGTAGGTAATAAATCAATCGTACTTATCAATTGATCACTTACCTGATTGCCTTGCACTTTACCTGGCCACTTAACTATAAAGGGAACTCGTAACGCTGCTTCGTAATTACTGCATTTTCCACGGGAGAACTGGGCACCATGATCTCCCAAATAAATTATGATTGTATTTTCTGCTTTTCCGGTTTTTTCCAGGGCCTCGAGGAGCATACCTACGGACTCATCGAGACGATTCATGCTATTGTAATAATCAGCCGTGAGCTGACGGTGGCGTTCATTGTCTATACCGGTAAACGCTATACTATGATCTAAATCCTCACCTGTCATGGGTTTGGCAGGCATCCCTTCCACCTGTGGCTGCCAGTCACAATGTGCATCCGGAAAATTGACCATCAGGAAAAAAGGTTCTGCTCCGGCACTCATAAATTCACCACCAAACTTCGAGTATCTGTCCAGACCTTTTTTCGCAAAATTGGACCCTTTTATTTCATGAAAATCCCAGGGAATGGCACTTTCAGGATTGACGTGTATTTTTCCCAGGCATCCTGTTCGGTAGCCTGCTTCTTTCAGCATTTTGGGCATGGTCGGATATGACTCGTACATTCTGTATTTATGAGTAGCCAATCCTATGTGCCCACTCTGATGAGGATACAACCCCGTATAAATGGTACTGCGCGAAGGACTACAAACAGAATATGTCACAAACGCATTATTATATCGGATACCATCCTCAGCCAGTCCATCCAGGTACGGCGTGTACACATCTTCTACACCATAACATCCCAGGTCAGGACCGTTGTCTTCCGAAACGATTAATAAAATGTTGGGTTTACTTTCACTGTCAACAGCTGTCGACTCTGTTTTGGATTCGCAGGCGCCAAAAATGAGGCTGGCACATAATAGAGCCATGAAGGTGACGGACCGGATATTGAAATTTAATGTACTCAAATGCTGCATATTTATTTTTCTACTTAAGATGATCAGAATGATTCATTATGGATTAATCAATCTTTCCGGCAGGGTACATTGCTTTGCCCACACATTCCATTTTTCTATTAATGATTCTTTTATTTCCGGGTGTGTTGAACCCAGATCCCTGGATTCTGTACGGTCTGTTTCCATATTATAGAGTTCCCATCTTTTTCCAGTGGTACCCCATACGGCTTTCCACTTCCCCTTTCGTATGGATCGTGATCCGTAGAGGTACCAGGCTACCTCTCTGTCCTTGTCGATACCATTTTCCTGAAATATGGGAAGCATGCTTTCTCCTTCCAACGGAAGAATTTGATTGTCCCTGTATCTGGACGGATAACTGGCACCCGTCACATCCATAAAAGTAGGCATGAGATCTACCACATGTGCTACCTCATTAGACCAGGTCCCGCTGAGGATTTTTCCGGGCCACCGCACAATCATGGGAGTGGATATACCGCCTTCATAAGTCCAAACTTTATATCGTCTAAAAGGTGACGACTGGGCCGATGCCCATCCTGGACCACATAACGCATACGTATCTTTCCCTCCCAATTCCTTACCCAGATGATAACCAAGGTAATCCTCAAAATTCTCATCCTTGACCATACTGGCACATCCTCCGTTATCTGAAAAAAATATCACCAGGGTATTGCTATCAATCTTCAGGCTCTCCAGATGACCTAAAAGTCTACCAATATTTTGATCCATTCGATCGACCATTGCGGCATAGACTTCCATCTTTTTCGACTCCCAGGACTGATTTACTTCCTTCCAGGGTTCTACTTCCAGATCATAGCGGAAGTCACCCAGCTTCTTATCAGTAGGTGGTAGAGGCCAATTTTTGTCAATAATTCCCATCTCCACCAACCGCTCATACCTTTCTTTACGCAACTCCTCATATCCACCGTCATATTTCCCTTTGTATTTGCGAATGTCTTCGGGCAAAGCATGCAGTGGATAGTGAGGAGCATTGTAGGCAACATGTAAAAAGAATGGTTGTTTGTCCTGCACACAATTATTAATCTGTTCGATGGCAAAATCTGTGGTTGCATCCGTTGCATAATATGGCTGATCAACCTCTTCAATGACTTTTTCATTTCTCACAAAGGGTTCATCTGGACCGGAATGATTTACAAATGAGGGGTCTGGTAGTGTAGGATCAAAAAAATTGACAGCCCCGATCATAGCGCCATAATATTCATCAAACCCCCGATCCACGGGACGGGTGGGCTTGCCACCTAAATGCCATTTACCACTTAAAATCGTTTTATACCCTTCGGCGCCTAGCACTTCACCGAGAGTCACCATATTGGATTTAAGCAGCCCTCCCTGTCCCACGCGGGCATATAACCCCGTCATCATCATAGCGCGTGTCACCACACACACACCACCGTTGTAAAATTGTTTAAACCGCATACCATCCTCAGCCATCTGATCCAGGTGCGGTGTATTAATTTCTCCACCATAGCATCCTATATCCGAAAATCCAAGATCGTCTGCCACAATCAGGACGATGTTTGGCTTGTCACCAACATCTGTCTGGGCAGAAATTTGCAGACACATAGCTGCTGTAATAAACATCACACAACAAGCTAATCTCCAATAATTAATATTCGATCTCACTCTCAGCAATTTGTAGTAGACACATCGAGTAAATAAAAAGTATTATTTCCGTCGGTTATTTACTTCCTTCGATATATCGTTTAGTTCCTTTCTCTAACCATGTACATTCGTAGGGATCAAAAAAGTAATCAGTCTTTGTGGGAACATCTTCCTTCCAATTATTTGTAGCCCATTTTTTATGTTCCTGCAAAATCTTTTGATATTTCTTTTCACCCGCCAGGTTTCTAAATTCCTGTGGGTCATCTTTCAAATTGTATAGTTCTTCTCCCCCATCATGGTATCGGATATAGCGCCAGTCTTCTGAGCGTACAGCGACGTTACCCCTATACAATTCCATAATTGCAGGTGTTTCCCATGTAGATTGAGGATTATTTAATAATGGAGTCATATCCAATCCATCCAGGTCATTTTTAGTTGGTAAATCACAAAGGGAAAGTAATGTAGGATACACATGAATCATATCCACAGGAGCGGAACATTCTGATCCATTGGATCGCATTCCAGGTACCTTCATCACAAAGGGGATTCTTGTGGATTCTTCCCACAGGGTCATTTTATGCCAATGTTCTTTTGAACCTAAATGCCACCCATGATCAGACCAGAGCACCACAATTGTATTGTCAGCATATTGACTGCTCTCAAGAGCATCCAGGACTCGACCCACCTGTGCATCGGCAAAAGTAGTACTGGCCAGATAAGCCTGAATCGCTTCCTTCCATTTTCCTGCATCTCTTACTTCCTCGAAATCCTTCCTGTAACGTGCAGCAAATTCTTTTCCGACCGTAGGGAGATCTTCCACATCATTTTTGCCAATATCTGGCAATACGATATCCTCAATGGGATACATGTCAAGATATTTCTGGGGCACATACCAGGGTAAATGTGGATGAAAAACCCCCACTGCCAGAAAAAAAGGATCTTCATGATCTTTTTCCAAAAAATCGACACCATATTGAGCTGCAATAAAATCGCCATACTCATTTTCTGGTTTATTGGGCAACGCACCCCAATCCCTGGGAGACCGAAGGGGCTGTATTCCATTTAACGGCAAGTATTCAGGGAACTGAACGATAGGCCCCCGGTATCCATAAATAATGGCATATCGCTCGACATCCCAGTTTGCCTGGTTCCACGGCATATCTGTAACATAATCACTA
Organism: Bacteroidia bacterium; assembly: GCA_030432855.1. Classification (GTDB taxonomy): domain Bacteria; phylum Bacteroidota; class Bacteroidia; order Chitinophagales; family Saprospiraceae; genus JABDMH01. Next base: position 1,687 of record JAUILM010000343.1, on the reverse strand, counting down.
TATTCATCCCAACTACACGGGGGATTAAATCCAGGAATTTCATGAAATACTTTCCCCGAACCCACGGTCAGGTATCCGTTTTCACGAAAATATTGAGGCAGGGGTTTTTCATCAGGATATGCGGGCTTCCACCATTGAAGATTATCATAAACACCTGTCGTAGAAGGCCGCTTACCGAGCAGGAATGAAGTCCTTGAGGGATTACAGACCGGTGAAGTCGTGTGAGCATTTGTAAATGCAATGCCTTCACTTGCAAGTCGGTCAATATTTGGTGTATGAACCGTTCCTCCGTAGCCATCGAGATAGCCTACCCAATCTTTTAAGTCATCAATACAAATCAAAAGCACATTAGGTTTTTCCTGAGCAAGCCCAGGAAAACCTAATAGTGCAATAATTATTACGGCTAGAAAACTCTTCATTAAATATCTAGTAACCTGGGTTTTGCGTTATCTTAGAATTCAAGCTAATCGTACTTTGACTGATGGGCCACAGCAACAGATGATCCTGTCCCTGCTTGTCTTGAAGTGATGGCACCTTTTCGAATACCTGTCCAAAACGGATTAGATCCCACCATCGTTTACCTTCAAAAACCAATTCGAATAAACGCTCTTGCAGGATGGCCTCATCATTTTCACTTTGTGAACCACTCGCAAATTCATGGCCGGCAAAATTGTCACCGTATGCACGCTGTCGGATCATATTTATTTCTTCACTAGGGTCCTGACCCAACGCGTTTTTAGCTTCCGCCTTAAATAGGAGTAACTCTGCATATCGATAGATGACAACATCATCGAGAAACTTTCTACCACCGGCATCTACAAATCCCCGGGCTTTCAATACAATAGAAGTGAGGAACGAAGTGTCTCCATTTTCCTCAACTTTCACTACTTCCAGAAAGGATGCATCTTTCCGCTGATCGTCCTCGGTAAATTGATTTCTAATTAATTCTGTAGGTGCCCACCAGTTAAAACCACCGGCTGTCCCGATAATATCTTTCTGCCCATCAGGAATAGAAGGTGCCACGTCATTGGCGACAATATACATGTCAGCAAAATAATTATTGGCCACTTCCAAATCCTGAAACCGTACGGCAAAAATAATTTCGTCATTGCCCTTATTATCATAACTAAATACACTGGAAAAATCCTCGAGCAAGCTCAAGGACGCCGCCTCAGCCGCATTCAGGGCAGAAAGTGCCGTATTCAAATCGGCATCGCCACCACCCATGGTCTTTCCTGTCCACAAGAACACATCTCCCTTCAACATTTGCACGGCGGGCTTTGACCAGGTTGATTTTCCTTTGGGGAAACCATCCTCAGGAAACAAGCCCAATGAGGTCTCAATATCACTTTTTATAAAATCAAACACCTGACTTACAGGAGCTCTTTCTACAAATGTAGTTTCCGCATCAAAACCCTCAATAGGCTCAGTAAGAATGGGAACGTCTCCCCATGTCTTGGCCATGATATAGTACGCAAAAGCACGCATGGCATAAGCTTCCGCCAGCATTTGGTTTTTATCCGCATCGTTGGGAAATGTAATGTCCGGAACAAACTTAATAACCAGATTGGCATAATCCACAATTCGGAACAGTGTCAGCCAATCTCTATCGGCATTTGTCTCATCCACAAAATTTTCAAAATATTTAATTCGAAAATCAGCGTTTTGCAATCCATGGCCCATGACC
>JAUILM010000342.1 GCA_030432855.1 Bacteroidia bacterium | reverse complement strand
GCTACAGTCTCATAATCATTCATGGCCATCCGACCAAAAGTCTCTCGGATATCTTTTGCGGCAGCGACAGGGTCTGGATTGCCATTTGGACCCTCCGGATTTACATAGATCAATCCCATTTGGACGGCACCCAAAGGATTTTCCAATTCTCGGTCACCCTCGTATCGTTTGTCACCCAGCCATTCGGTCTCAGAACCCCAATAAACATCATCCTCAGGCTCCCAGATATCCTCTCGTCCTCCTCCGAATCCGTAAGTCTCAAAACCCATTGATTCTAAAGCACAATTTCCTGCCAGAATCAGGAGGTCGGCCCAGGACAGCTTCTTACCATACTTCTGTTTAATGGGCAAAGCGCTGTGATCCACTTCCACCGCCACCACGTCCATCGGCAATTCGATAGGTACCGGCACTATGCCAGGCCATTCGGATAAAGAAGGGGCCATAGTGACCATAATCCGCAGGCCACCAATCCTGTGAATCTGTCATCAGGTCATATAGATCCTGTTTTACGGCCGCAAGATCCAGTTTCTTAAACTCTTCAGCGTAATCAAAGTCTTCACCCATCGGGTTGGATAACTCCGAATGCTGTCGTAAAATGTTTAATTTCAACTGATTAGGCCACCAGTCGCGGTTTGAAGTACCACCACCAGCTGTGGTCTTAAGCGAACCATTGAGAAACGGGCATTTTGCTGCACTCTCATTCATGTCGCCTACTACAGCGCCGTTACCATTGTTCGAATGTTTGTTGTTTTCCATTTTTTAGCAAGATTTATATTTCAAAAGAATGCCTCGAACATCCTTTTATAATAGATTCCATCGTCTGTGAGGTGTGTGCAGGTAGAACCTGTCATTCACACCATTATAAACAAAGTGTACGCATATAGTTCAATGAAAAAAAGCCTTTTCACACTGAAGAGTGTGGTGCTCTTAGCAAGCACTCAAATTTAAGAAATCCTCAATGGATCTGGAAGCAGTCATACGTCATTTTGAGATGTTTAAGCTCATCTATTAATTGGCATCAAAGTGATGAGGCTCACTGGTGACGAAATGCCATCTGGAAAGACAAGAATACCTCTGTGATTGCGTTCTTAACTATGTTTAAATGTCAATCTAATGAATACCCGTCTAAAGGTTGCAATGCTCCTTTTCTCCGTTATTGGCTTCTCTTCCTTCATTGTCCTTTCGTTTGTGAAATCCGTAGACTGCAGTCAGTTGGTCATAGATACCTATGAAATGCATGCTGATATAAATATACCGGATGCATCTTTTATCAATTGCTACTTCGATGAAGACCTCAATCTGAGAATCGCCGTGTATGATCTGGTAGAAAGTCTGGACCTATCGAGGTTCTCAGCCATTCCGGATCAGCCCATTGGAAAGCTGCTACTAGGCGCAAATCTTTTGGGTGCTGGTGAAGTACCCACTACAAGGAATGTTTTACTGTATGCCGATGGAGAGAAATGGGGAAGAGAATGGACTTTTCTTTATGATCAGCAAAAAGACCGTTTTTGGGCAGAGTTGAGGTATTGAAAACAAATGGAAGTGAGCCAACCGACACTCAAGTTCAGGTTGGTGGACGAGTATGAAGTCGGATGTCTCACGCAAACCAATGTCAACATCGATTTACAGATGAATGCCGCTTTAAGTGCCGTAGGTAAGCTCGTATCATGTTCTCTTTTTTGCTGGATCAAAAAGGTATCAAGGGACAAAACATATCCCGAATCTGAGAGTTAGTATCATTAAACTTTTTAAAAAAAATAGATGGCATTCAATTCATTTTACGATTATGAAGCGGAGACACTGCAGGGTGATGTGGTGTCTATGCAAGAGTACACGGGCAAAGTTGTATTGGTGGTAAATACGGCCAGCAAATGTGGATTTACACCGCAGTTTGAAGGACTGGAAGAGCTCTACAAGAAATATAAAGATCAGGGTTTTGTGGTGTTGGGATTTCCGTGTAATCAATTCGGCAGTCAGGAGCCAGGTAGCGCGGAAGATATTGAGAATTTTTGTCAGGTAAATTATGGGGTCACTTTTCCCATGTTTGCGAAAGTAAATGTGAATGGAGAAGATGCACATCCGATATTTAAATATTTGAAATCCGAGCTGGGAGGTCTACTCGGAGACAATATCAAATGGAACTTCACCAAATTTCTTCTGGATAAGAATGGAAAGCCAGTAGAAAGATATGGTTCAATAAAAAAACCAGAATCGATAGAGCCAGAGATTAAATCCTTAATTGACGCGAAATAGAAATTTGAAAGTAAGACTTCGAAATACTGGGCAGGTATGAGGTGGCTGTTACGTATCGTTTCAGTTGGTTTCGCTACGCTGATTTTGATTGCTCTTTATATTCTTTTGATTCCAAGAAACTACAATGTACCCGAGTGGATTGAGAGAGAGGGTACAGAGATCTGGGATCTTAAAACGGGTTCTTCCATTGGTGTCTATAGTGTTATATCTGAAAGTATAATAAAGAAAAAACCCATCTTATACCTTCATGGGGGGCCCGGTGGTTTTATCAAAGATCCTGTGATAAGAGTTCTCAGTCCCCTGGCTTCGATAGGTCATGATATTTATTTCTATGATCAGGTCGGTTCAGGGCATTCTGAGCGACTATCTGATATTATGGAGTACTCTATAAATAGACATAGGGATGATCTTCATGAGATTATAGATCGTATCACCGACGATCAGGTTATTCTGATAGGACATTCCTGGGGAAGTTTGCTGGCTGTGGAATACTTAAAGCAGAATCCAGACCGGGTACAGTCTATTATTCTGGAGAGTCCAGGACCTCTCTTACCATTTCGCTCAGATCTTTCTAAAACTAAAGCTCCCGACAGTCTAGAGCTTCGGGCACCTAGTTTCACTAATCAGCAGGGGAATCAGGAAGCCAGGAATTTGCGTAGTATACTGGTACAAAAATACGCGTACTTGAGAGGCAAGAAGCTAGCATCGGATCAGGAGATGGATGCATTCTTTACATACCTTAATCAGTTTCTCAGTCGATCCACGGTGTGTAATCAAATGAATCTTAAACCATTTCCCGGCGGCGGTGGCTATTATGCACACATTATGACCTATAGGAGCCTTTCAGATGTACCGGATAGCAAAGAGAATCTCCGTAGTATCGAAACGCCTCTTCTCTTAATGAAAGGCCAGTGCGATAATCAATATTGGGGATTTAACCAGGAATATCTTGATATATTTCCCAATACTCGAATAGAAATTATTTCGGATGCCGGGCATGATATTATTAGTGAAAATGAAGTAGCATATTTTCAGACAGTAAAGGATTTTTTAAATGTCCTGGATTAGCAAATGCTTAAACAATAGGCTCCTAAAATTTGGCATGAGTAGAAAATGACCGGGAAAATCACTCTGGACGGAAAGCCTTCTCCACTTATAGCCAAATAGCCTTAGATTTGATCAGTAAATTATAGCAAAAAATGAAGATCGCCGTAGCACAATTTCAACCAAAAGATGGTGATAAGGAATATAATTTTTCTGTGATGGAAAAATTAATGAAAGATGCCCGTCGCGAGGGAGCGGAGGTAATCAGTTTTCACGAAATGTGCATTACCGCCTATACGTTCACCAAGGATTTAAGTCGGGAGGAAATCTTTGCTTTGGCAGAAGAGGTGCCTGGAGGTGAGAGTGTGAGGAGAATGCAGGATTTATCAAAGCAATATCAGATGGCTATCCTGGCGGGTCTGGTCGAGAAGGACGGTGATCAACTGTATAATACCTACCTGGTAGTTCATGATGGCGAAGTCATCGCCCGGTATCGGAAATTGCATCCTTTTATCAGTAAATACTTATCAGCAGGCAATGAATATGTGGTTTTCGATTTATTAGGGTGGAAGTGTGGTATTTTGATTTGCTATGATAATAATGTGATAGAAAATGTGCGTGCTACGACATTGTTAGGTGCGGAATTAATTTTTGCTCCACATGTGACAGGCTGTACTCCCTCGGCAATGCCCGGTCGTGACTTTGTGGATGATGCCCTGTGGCAAAATAGAGAAAAGGATCCGGTCTCACTGCGTTTGGAGTTTGATGGACCGAAAGGGAGGCGTTGGTTGATGCGATGGTTGCCTGCCAGAGCCTATGATAATGGTGTTTATTATGTTTTTGCTAATCCTATTGGTTATGATGGAGAGCATCTGAAAAACGGAAATTCAATGATTTTGGACCCTTATGGAGAGGTATTAACCGAAATTAAATCCTTTGATGATCAAATAAGCATTGCCACGATTACGCGGGATAAGTTGGAGCTTGCCGGTGGATATCGCTACCGAAATGCCCGGAGGCCGGAGTTGTATGCTGACATCTTGGGTAAGGACCACAAACCGGCATTAAAACCTGTGTGGATGTCACCAACAGAAGGAAGTAAATCCTAACCTTTTCGCCCCTATGGTCATGATGAGACGATCATACAGGTCTCGATCGTTGATGCCGGACAAAACCAGCTATGCCGTACTGTCGGATCTATCTTTTAGTATCTTCCTTCATACAAAATGATGATGCAACAGTATGACCGTTTTCGAAAACCAAAGACATCGTATCAACTTTAGGATTAATAGCAGCAGACAAATATTGCTGATCTTTGTTTTGGCGATTTCCAGTCTTTCTCTTACAGCTCAGAATATAGGGCAGTATCTCAAGGTAAGTGAGAATAATAGATTTCTGATCAAGGAGGATGGCAGCCCCTTTTTTTGGATGGGAGATACAGGCTGGGAATTATTTCACAAGCTGGATTTGGAAGAAATCGAATACTATCTGATGAATCGGGCCGGTAAAGGATACAATGTAATACAGGCTGTAATTTTGGGAGAATGTGATGGACTCACAAAACCGACTCCTGAAGGATATTTACCATTGCAGGACAATGATCCACGACAGCCAGATGAAGATTATTTCTCCAAAATAGATAGCGTTGTACAAATGGCAGCAGAGAGGGGGCTTTACATGGCTATGTTGCCTACCTGGGGAGCTCATGCAGAGGACAGATTTCATCCCCTATTTGATAACCTTAGTATTTTTACTCCCACCAATGGTTACGAATACGGGAAGTTTCTCGGTAGACGCTATAGGGACCACTGGAATGTAATTTGGATCGTAGGGGGGGATCGTCAGCCGACAGGAAATGAAGAACTCTGGACACAAATGATTAAAGGGATCCGGGAGGGTAGTGAGGGACGACACCTTGTATCTTATCACATCAATGGTGCACATTCAATTACCGAGTTTCCTGGGATTGCCCATCAGTTGGATTTCTACATGTTGCAATCAGGTCATGGAAATCTGGTGACTCCCAATTATGAAATGGTTGCGAAGGATTATGCTATTCAACCCACAAAACCTGTAATTGATGCAGAGCCTGTATATGAGGATATTCCCATTGCCTTTAGTGCAGTGAATGGATATACAACGGATTATGAACCACGGCGAGCCATGTACTGGTCAGTCTTCGCCGGAGGTTTTGGCACAACCTATGGCAACAACTCAGTCTGGCAGATGAATCGTCCGGAGTACAAACCAGTGTTGGATCCAATCCATACCTGGGATGTGGCGTTGGATGCCCCGGGAAGCTTTCAGGTAGGACATCTCAATGCCCTGATGCATTCCAGGCCGTTTCTCAATAGAGTCCCTGACCACTCGCTCATCCCTGGTGACAATTTTGCACAGGCTGATTACAAGATAGCCACACATGATGCCACCCCGGGTCAAAATGATGCAACGTATATTATGGCCTACTTTCCCATCGTGCGGCATATGAAAATCAGGACCGATATCATAGGTGCTGACCAGCTTCGTGCCTGGTATTTTGATCCGCGAACTGGCAACGCATATCTGATCGATGAGTTCGAAAACACTGGAGAATTCGGACCTCCCTGGAAGTTGCGCATCCGTCCACAGATGGGAGGAAAAGATTGGGTCATCGTGATTGACGACGCATCCAAAAACTACCCACCACCCGGTACCAGATTGTAGGATTTTTCAGTTCTACAGTCTTCAGTTCTACAGTCTTCAGTATATGTACACCCATCTGAAAAACTGCCTACTGAAACACTGCCTACAGCTGACTGGAAAACTGCTGACTGGAACACTGCAGACTGGAAAACTGCCTACTGAAAAAGCTCTCACTAGAGTTCATTCCGCTTCAGTTGCTTGACCGCATAATCGCACGCACGGGCTGTAAGTGCCATATAGGTCAATGAAGGGCTTACATTTCCCGATGAGACCATGCATGATCCATCGGTTATGAACAAATTGGGAATATCATGACATTGGTTGTATGCATTGAGTACCGATGATTTTGGATCTTGACCCATTCTTGCGGTTCCCATTTCATGAACCGTATCGCCAAATACAGGAATTGAGCTACTCATATGGATATCTTGAAGACCTGCTATCTCAAGCATCTCAAGGATTTGCTCTTTGATATCCTTGCGCATAGCCATTTCGTTTTCACCGTAAGTGGCAGATATCTTTACAAGGGG
>JAUILM010000341.1 GCA_030432855.1 Bacteroidia bacterium | reverse complement strand
GGTACCTATTCGTCCATCTTTGTGGCTACACCGATCGTTCACGACCTTACTGGTGAGATGGTAGCGAAGGAGGTGAAGAAGAAGCATTTCTCCAAGGCTGTGAAAGCATAAATAACTAGGAAATCGGGAAGAAATTTTCCCTGTAGAGATAGAAGCCTGCATCATGAAAACATGGTGTGGGCTTTCTTTTTTGGTCCGATATTGCATTGTTTCAGCGTCTAGTCGGGTAAAATGTAGTTGCGTGTATCGGTATAAAAAACTATTATTAATCCACCGACGTTATTAGATGGTATGACACGCATCACTGCTACAATTCTTTTGCTCAGTATTATTCTGTCAGGATGCTCCTACACTGAGAAGATCAAGGACGGAAAAACGGCCTTTGAGCGCAAGCGGTACTTTCAGGCATCTGAAATGCTGAAAGATGAGTTTAATGGGACCCGGGGTAGCATTGAGCAGATGAATATTGCCTTTCTGATTGGTGAGTCAAACCTGAAATTTGGAGATTTTGAAGAAGCCGCAAAATGGTACAAAATTGCCTATGAGGGTGGTTATGGCTCAAGTGCACTGGCACAGTATGCCCATTGCCTGAAGCAGACAGAGCAGTATGCCGCTGCGGCAGAAGCCTATTATAAAGTGGGAGAGGAGATAGGTGATCGTGTACGTTATCGTTCAGAAATTGCCACATGCCTTCAGGCCGTTGACTGGAAGAATGCGGAGCAGTATAGTCCTTATGTGATCGAACCTCTCACCATTAACAGTCCGGTTTCTGATTATGCGCCCATGCCACTAAGCGAAAATCAAATCGCTTTCACTTCTGATCGGGAGGATAGCCGGGGAGATTTTAAATACGCCTGGAGTGGCAATGACTTTTCTGATCTATTCGTCGCCAATCTGTCAAATGGCGAGGTGAAGCCTATTGATAATGATCTTAATCTCGAAGACAATGAAGGCACGTTAGCCATCAGCAAAGATGGAACGAAGCAAGTATTCTGTAGATGCTTTAGTCGTGAAGACTACGACGAACATTGTAAATTACTGATAAGCAATAAGGTCGATGGCTCGTGGTCAAGACCTAAAATTCTGTCGTTTATCAAAGATGGAGTCAATTATCGCCAACCCGCTTTTTCGGACGATGGAAATCAACTCGTCTTTTCTGCAAATCTCGAGGAAAGCACGAATGACTATGACCTCTACGTGAGTATCCTGGAGGATGATGTTTGGGGACAGCCCGTTTCTATGGGAAGTCGTATCAACACACAGGCAAGAGAAGGTTTTCCCTTCCTGGATGGAGACACATTATATTTTGCCTCCACGTTTGGAGGAATGGGTGGCCTGGATATTTATAAGACGTATATACTTCCTAATGGTCAGTGGGCGCCCAGACAAAATATGATGGCTCCTATCAACAGTGGAGGTGATGATTTTGCCTTTGTAGTCAGTAGATATCACCAAGCCTCTGATAGTATCGTTCAGGTTGGTTACTTCAGCTCTAATCGTGCCGGTGGCCAAGGTGGTGATGATCTATACTTTTTTGAGAGACGTAAATACTATCCCCAACCCGAAATTCCGGAAGAGGTGTTTGAATATGAGATTGCCCTGGATTTGCGGGTATTCCAACGTCAATACGAAGATCCGGATGATCCGAATAGTAAGGTATTGATGCGTGTACCATTAGCTGATGCCGATATCAGTATCACAGAAGATGGAAAGCCATTCGAAACCACGGCCTCCAACCAGTATGGTATCATGAGCATAAAACTTAATCCGGCAAAGGATTACGATTTCTTTGTTTCTCATGAGGGGTTCTTTAATAACGAATTAGCTTTTTCTACGAAAGATTTACCCATTGATTCTACAGTGCGGGTCCAGAAGTTTGAGGAAAGAATTCTACTCAATAAAATATTCTTTGATAAAGAGATTGCACTGGAAAATATCTACTACGATCTCGATGAATCATATATTCGGGAAGATGCCAAGCCGACTCTGGATGAACTTTCGGAGCTGCTACAAATAAACCCACAGCTCAAAATTCAGTTATCGTCTCATACGGACTGTCAGGCGACCGATGAATACAATGATCGTCTATCTCAAGCACGGGCTGAGTCCGCTGTAGCCTATCTCATAGAGAGAGGTATTCCACAGGATAGACTGGTAGCTAAAGGTTATGGGGAGTCACTGCTGGCTATAAATTGTGAATGCGAAGAGTGCACAGAAGAAGAACATCAAGCCAATAGAAGGACAACTTTCAAGGTCCTCGAATAAAAAAAATCAAACTTTCTCAGAAAAGTTATTCTCATCCGGTAATAACTTTCTCGCCAGGTCTATCAAGACATGATGTACATCGCCAACCAGCGATGCCTTTATTAACCAAAATAAAAAATCATGTCTGAAACAATGAAATTTGAAACGCTCCAATTGCACGCAGGTCACGAAGTGGATGAGACCACCAGATCACGAGCAGTGCCGATTTACCAAACGACATCCTACACCTTCAAGAATAGCGAGCACGGGAAGAAGCTGTTCTCTTTACAGGAGTTTGGCAACATCTATTCCCGTATTATGAATCCCACTACGGATGTATTTGAAAAAAGAATGGCTGCACTGGAAGGAGGTGTAGCTGCAGTAGCCACTGCTTCAGGACAGGCTGCGCAGTTTCTTGCGCTCACAACGATTATGGGAGCAGGGGACAATTTTGTTTCAAGTCGGCATTTATATGGAGGATCGACTAACCAGTTTAAGATTACATTAAAGCGCCTTGGGATTGAGGCTCGCTTCACCGATGATGATCGTGCTTCTTCTTTTGAACGACTCATCGATGAAAACACAAAAGCGATCTATGTGGAAACGATTGGAAATCCATCCTTCATTATTCCGGATTTTGAAGCAATTGCGGAAGTAGCACAAGCTCATAATATCCCTCTGATCGTTGACAATACGTTTGGCGCCGCTGGGTATCTATGCCGTCCTTTCGAACATGGTGCTAATATCGTAGTAGAAAGTGCTACCAAATGGATTGGTGGACATGGTACCAGCATCGGTGGCGTAGTCATAGATGGAGGAAACTTCAATTGGGCTTGCGGAAAGTTTCCTCAATTTACAACACCTAGCGAAAGCTATAATGGCGTAGTTTTCTGGGATGTTTTTGGTGAAAATAATCCTATTGGTATGCCGAATATTGCGTTTGCAATACGTGCTAAAGTAGAAGGCCTGAGAGATTTGGGTCCCTCTATGAGCCCTTTCAATAGCTTTCAGCTGATTCAGGGATTGGAGACACTATCTTTGCGTATGGATCGTATCGTATCCAACGCCATGAAACTCGCTCAGTGGTTGGAAAATCATCAAATGGTAGAGAGCGTCAACTATCCGGGGCTCAGGAGTTCTGGCTCTCATGCTATGGCATCAAAGTACTTGAAAAAGGGGTTTGGAGGTGTACTCACTTTCGAAGTGAAAGGAGGACCTGAAAATGCCGAGAAAGTTGTGGATAGTCTTGGATTGGTAAGTCATCTTGCTAATGTGGGAGATGCAAAGACTCTGATCATTCAAACGGCTCCATCAACACACGGTCAACTTTCAGAAGAAGAACAACGGGCATCTGGTGTGACTCCGGGACAAATGCGTGTCTCTGTGGGCATCGAACACATAGATGATATCACTGCCGATTTTGAGCAGGCTATCAATAAAGTCTTTTCTTCAGATATGATCATGGCGTAAGTTTCTTATGTCATACACTCCCGGGTACTTTTAGGATTCGGGAGTGTTCATTTCTACTCTATCCTAAACTTCTTTAAAGTCAAGCACAATGCAATATTCAGAAATACAATCTAAATGGTGGACCTACTCACAGTCAATCTCTTCATTTGCTCATGCACCCGATCATGGTAATCATCACTGGTATCTGGTAGGAGGCTTACCGGGCTTCAGTGAAGATCTTGAAAGCATTTACAAGTTGGCTCGTGCAGGCAGTCATAAATCTGCCTCCTCACTTCTGGATCATTGGGAAAAAAAGCATAGTAAAATGGCAAGATCGATTCAAAAGGACTTTGATGCAGAGTCGTTAATTCATTGCCATTTTCGCCACCTAAACCGATATGCGCAGCAAGCTGATCATCTGACACTTTCAACATGGCAGGCTCAGGCAGAAATTCTTGCTAGTCGACTCTTCTACGGCATGCTCTCGCAAAGGGGCGAACCTGTGTCATGGATCTCACTGCCATCTTTAGTCACGGGTGAGATCGATTTTCTGGAGGATGAAATTGTACATTTTCGCGTGGGTAACGTGCCTGTTTATGAAGGACAGATCATTGTGACACAACGCTCTCTATGCCGCATGGCTAATGGATCAATAGGATATTTTCCTGAACAAATCATACCGGCGCTCAGATCTCACATCTATATATATAACACGTACGAAAATCAAAGCGCGGCTTAACTCCTGATTTTCTTGTCGGTCAACTTAAATAGAATTAGACCTGCTAGTACCAGACCTAACAGTAGAATCACCTTTCCCCCCAGATAGTTTTTACCAAGTCGAATGGGGGAAAGGTCTCCCTGTAGTTGAAGGGTAGACCAATTAGAAGGATGGGCCATTAAGGGATCAGCAGACTTCAGAAAGGCAAGTTTCGCCTGTCGCAGAGCTTCATCCTTTTGGACACCTGCATGTAATTGCCGAAAAAATTCCTTCATAATTTCCTTGGTAGTAACATCGTTAGCCTTCCAGAGACTCATCAGAATATTGGGGCACCCTGCATATCGGAAGGCCCTGGATAGACTCAAAATGCCTTCCCCTTTGGAAAGAGTCCCATCTCCCGTGTTGCAGGCACTTAGTACAACCAATTCTCCTTGCAGGTGCATGTTATAGATTTCGAATGCTTTAAGGAGTCCGTCATTCTCAGATAATGAGTCCTCTCTGGCAAAATATAGTCGTGACTGAGCCGGGTCACTGTCATCAATATTTGCGTGCATCGCCAGGTGCAGTACGCCAAACGGTTCGTTTAAATTCTTAAACACCGATTCCGTTGCCAGCAGACCGGTAAATGCTTCTCCTTTGAAGAGGTCCCTAGCAAATAGAACCTCTTCCTCTGCTCCTTTGAGATTAGATAATTCTTCCGATAACTCCGTTCGCATGGCGACACGCGAATTTCCGCTCTCTTGCTTGGAATATTGTGGTGCAAATCCCACGTACGTTTTAGTGATCGCCCTGGCAGGGGAGGGTTCGGTAAGTAATCCGGCGGAAGGTGCGTATAGAATGGAGTATGCTTCAATCAGCCACCTATCTGCACTTCCCCGATCAGATTGAAGGAAGGCACCCATGGGGAGGTGCGATATGATACCATTGGGCAGTATGATCAGCCTTTTAATACCATCGGTATGAGAGAGGGGTTCTGAAAGAACGACCTTGTAGGCTTTGCGAAGAGCCTCCTTTAAAGCCCGAATGTCGGAAGAGGGATTCGCTAATTTTGTTCTCAAACTGCCCAGAAGGGATCTGGAAATAGAATCAATCGTGAAGGCTTCAGCCCCATTTTTTGTAATGCACATTCCCAATATCCTGGATTCTGTATCCATAAATGAGAGTACAGCTTCCTGATTGCCCAGGGAAGACTGAATATCACTGAGTGAAACTACCTTGTTTCCATACTTCAGCTGATGGTATGCAGGGTACTTTTTTTCAATAATATTATTCAAAGAATCCGCGCTCCGTTGTCGGTTAAAAAGCTCTAAAGTATACGCATTGATAAGGCTGTCATTATCCGTCTTAGGCGCATTTTCAATTTTTATTTGAAGCTCTTTGATGCCTTGAGCAAATTGTTTCTCCTGAGAAACTATGGCTTCAGGTACATCCCTAAATTGGTCAAGTTGATTGTACCGCAATGCCTCGGACAAGACAGATGCCTGATTTTGCTCTAAAAAGTGAAAGAAATCATCCAGGTATCTTTCATCACTTGTCTTTCGAAACAACTGTAAGGAGGTTTCTGCACCACCCTCATAGGCGATGGAAGCATTCTGCTGAAGAAAAAGCTTGGCTGATTCAGATTGATACTGTCTGCGAATTTGAGTAGCTAGTTCGGCAGCATCGGTAAAAAGTGAAAATGCTCTTTCCAGATCACCCTCGACCTTGTCCTGTTCGTATTTTTCTTTAAAGACGATGGCTCGTCTCAGCGTGATGGTAAATAGATATTTATGATTATAAATAGCCGATTGGGTCGTATCCGAAAGTGCCTCATTGTCAATGGGAGCCATGAAATAAGTCTCAGCATCGTTCAGATAGCCGATAGCCTGCTCATAATCCTTCGCCTCACTGGCATCACTGGCAAGTTCCAGATAACTAGAACTGATCTTCGGATGGTACTCACCATAGTTTTGTCGGATTTGACCGATGGACTTTTGATACCAGTCCTGTGCAGTCACCCGGTCTCCAGCTCTGCGGTATATGCGCGCCTTAATGCGATAAAAATCACCCAGGCGGGGATGCTCTTCTCCATACGTCTCGAGAAAGATCTTGATCCCATTATCAATATTTTCATGAGCTGATGCAAAGTCTTCG
>JAUILM010000340.1 GCA_030432855.1 Bacteroidia bacterium | reverse complement strand
CAAGCTTTCCTACATATATCGTTCCGAATTTACTTTCTATTGTTTCCGATGCGATGTTTTATTCTTCAGTAGGCAGAAACCTCATAAATCCAAGTCATAAACTACAGGTAGGTCATGGCTTTTCTTCATATTCCCCGATTCTTTAATTGTCTTTAAGAACTTTCACGGGATCGTTTTTAAAGACACGGTAACCAATACCGCTGGTGATGACCAGAGCAATGATGAGAGGCAGGGATATTGCCAAAAAGAGGTGCCATCCCTGTACATTGATGCCATATGAGAATGCTTCAAGCCAACCGTCGATCAGATACCAACCCAGGGGCAATCCAATACCAGCGGCAAGTACAATCAGCAAGAGGAACTCACGGGATAGTATCTGTATGAGATTCGCCACGGAAGCTCCTAACACCTTTCTGATGCTTAGCTCCTTCTGTTTTCTTTCGGCAATAAAGACTACAAGCCCCAGAAGACCCAGGCATGATATGAAGATGGCAATACCGCTAAAAATATTCGCAATCGTTGCGGTAAGGATCTCATTCTTGTATTCCTTTTCATATTCATCATCAGCAAAAGTATATACAAAGTTATGGCCGGGATTAATGATTGTGAAGGCATCCTTCAAATCGCGAATAGCTTCTTCCACACGGCCATCATGGGGTTTTATCCACAAGGCATAATTCTCAGGATGGTAGGTTAGAATCTGTGGTCGAATGGGAGCGTGCAATGACTCCAGATGGTAGTCTTTGATCACACCTACAATTTTACCGGGACCGTTCCAAAAATCAATTTCCTGACCGATGGGATCGTCCAACCCCATCACCTTTACCGCCATTTCATTGACCACGTAGTTACTTGTATCGGAGGTGAAATTGGAAGATAAACCTCTTCCTGCGACCAATTCCAGGCCCATAGCCTCTATAAAGTGGTCACCAACCACCATAGGAGCCACTAATACCATTTGGTCCTTATTCTTTCCTGGCCAACTAAGATCCCCCGAGGAAGAGTTAATTGACATAGGATTGTCACTGGAGCTCGTCACATATTTGATGGCACCAGAAGCAGCCAGCGCGTTCACCATGAGTGCTGTCTTGTCTTCGCCCACTGTTGTGTAAAACAGGTTATTTCGGTCGAGGCCCAGATTGCTTTCTTTTACAAAATCTATTTGCTGATTGATCACCAGGGTACTTAGAATCAGGAAAATGGCAATGGAAAACTGAAAGATGACCATACCACGGCGTACAGAAATTGAACGATCCGATTTGTTAATTTTTGTGCCCGCCAGTATCTCCCTGGGCTTGCGTTGCGATAGTATGAACGAGGGATAAGTGCCCGCCAGTAAGCCTGTAACTACGATCAGTCCTGATGCCATGAGCCAAAATGGAACCGATGCAAAAGGTATATCGATTGACTTTCCAAAAATCGAATTAAAAAATTCGAGTAATAATTTCGAAAGGAATATTGCTAGTGAAAAAGAAATAGTAGCTATTAAAAGTGATTCGGTAAGGAACTGAAAAACCAGATTGTTTTTTGATGCGCCCATTGTTTTTCGGACCCCAATTTCTTTTTCTCTGGTTCTTGCTCTGGCAGACGAAAGATTTGCGAAGTTAATACACGCTATAATCAAAAGAAAAATTGCGATGATACCGAATAGTTTTAAATAGTCTATTCGGCCTCCAGTTTGTAGACCGGCTTCAAAATTTCCATAGAGGTATTGATCTTCGAAGGGTTGCAGGAAAAATTCCAGGTCAAACTCTTTTGCCTGTCCGAGATGAGCAATCTTATCAGCGATCTGATTAGCATGTGTCTGTTCATTCAACATGACGTATGTTGTAAAGCTGACATTCCCCCAGGTTTTGGACCAATCTCTATCCTTCTCAAATACCTGCCAGGGTAGGAGCCACTCAAAAGTAATTTCAGAATCCTTAGGGGGATCTGCCAGAACGGCACCTACTGAAAAATCAGTTGCGTTATCTATTTTTATAACCTGACCTATAGGATTTTCTCCACCAAAAAGCCGATTGGCGGTATTTTTTGTTATAATGATTTGATCAATGGATGAAAGCGTGGAAATTGGATCACCTTCGATAGTTGGGAAAGAAAACATCTCCATAAAATCGGTGTCTACATACATGCCATTACTCTCCACGTTTTTTTCACCGAGTGACAGCAAAAAGTCCATTGAATTAGATAGTCTGGTGGCGGCCTTTATCTCAGGAACTTCTTCTTTCATAACATCTCTGAGAGGACCCGGAGTATTAGAGAAGGTTTGCAGCTCACCCCAGTTCGCATTGGTTCGCACTCTGTACAATTGATCAAGACTGTCGTGAAAGCGATTCACGTGATATTCGTCTGATATCCAAAGACCTATCAGTATCAACAAGGTCATGCCTAAGGTCAGACTGGAGATGTTGATCGAGGTGAGTACTCGGTTTCGCAACATGTTTCTCCACGAAACAATTATTATATTCCTGATCATACGAGTAGTGTTGAGATTTTATTTATCCTTTGTAGACTATTGATGGTAGGTTCATAACGTCTTATGTGAACAGTGTTATTTGGCTTGTTGCAAATCAAAGTGTTATATGGTGTTAAAGCCTGTTGTCTTCTATTTCTCTAATTATTAAATCTACCGTTTTATTCAGTTTCTGGTGTGTATTTTGTCCAGCAACATTTGTTGCAATAAAAACTGCCATGTTTGACTCTGGGATTAAAGTTAGCCAACTGGATGTTCCAAAAGCTCCACCATTTTGAAAAAATATATCCGGGTTTTTTCCATTCTTATTGATTTGCCAAAAAAAGCCAGTATCAAAATCCCCGTACTTCCCATTCCAAAGATGCTGATGAGATTTTTTAACTGTCTCATTTGTTTCGTCCAAATGAAAGCGCATGTATTTCAGCATGTCTTGAGTGGAGGTTATTATTCCTCCTTCCGCATTCATTTCTTTATCTATCCTCACTGGCATCCTCATTTTATTAGTATTTTGACCTGCCGCTATATGCTTCAAGTCGGCCCTTTCTTTGGAGATGTACGTGTTGTTCATCTTGAGATTATATAGAATTTTCTGCCGAAGAAGTTCTTCGTAAGAATTGTTATATATTTCCTCCAATAAATAACCAATTAGATTGGCGCCACAATTTGAGTAGGAAAAGTTTACCCCTGGAATGGTATCTAATTCTACTTTTTTCAATTCATCGAAGAAATCCTTTCTTGAGAAATTTTCTTGCAGTGTATTGATTTGGAATGGTAATTCATTCCAATCGGGATTGTCGAATAGACCTTTCACATCAGGAAACATGTTTGGTAATCCACTTTGATGAGTTACTAGATGTTGAAAGGTAATAGGATGACTGTCGAATTCTAAATTTGGAAAGTTATCCTTTAGATATTTTCTAATGTCATCATCAAGTGACACTTTATTTTCATTAATCGCCTGTGCCAAAAGCGTTCCTGTAAATGTTTTTGTAAGAGAGGCAATTTCGTAGAGAGTTTTGTCAGTTGGTTCTGTCTTATCTAGCAAGATTCCTTTATGAAACGTATATTCTTCTTTTCCATCTATTACACCTAAGGAAATCGACTCTATCTGTGGATCTGCCAATAGGCTATCCAGATGAAATACGACTTGCCTTTCTAAGGTACTTGTCTCTTTCTTATACTGACAGCTTGAAATTATTAAGCAAGCTATTACCGTGATACTTAGGTTGATTTTTGTCATAAGGTCTTATCTCGTTTTTCTCTCTTGTAGCCTCCGATGCTTTATAAGTGGATATTCATGCCAATTCGGTAACACGTTGTTCATCAGTGCTATATAGATGGGGTGGGTTATAATATTATGTTCGTAATCGTTCAGGAGGTGTCCGTAATCGTACATAAAATTTGATTACATCCCTAGTATCAAAATTCAGTCATTGAAGTTTCTGGAATTGTACGGCTTGGTGTATCTCTGGTCGTTATGTGGGTGTGATATTCCTTTATGGTTTAGAAATTGTATTTCAAACACTAAATAGTAGCACAATGGTACGATTCGCACGTTTACTTCTTTGTCTCATGCTTACCGTTCAGGTAGTTTTGGCTCAGAAAGAGCCTCTTCAAATTCCGGTGCGTGATGGAGTTTCACTGCAGGGAGACCTATATCCGGCGCATATCGAGGGTAAAGCATCAGTCATTCTCATTATGACCCCTTATGGCAAGGATAGTTTTCAGGAGTCAAGACTGGACAGAATGTTCTCCGACCAGGCCGGAGTGCGCCATTATCATGTCGTGATCGTCGACTGGCGTTGTGGTGCTGTGCAAGCGTGTGCACAAGGTAATAATGGAGAGGACGGATATGACGTCGTAGAATGGATTGCCCAGCAGAGTTGGTCAGATGGCAAGGTCGGTATGTACGGACCGTCAGCATTGGGCAATATCCAATACATGACTGCCAGAGAACAACCGCCACACCTCGTCTGCTGTGTACCTGAAGTATCTTCACCACAGACATCATACGATCAATACTATACCGGC
Organism: Bacteroidia bacterium; assembly: GCA_030432855.1. Lineage (GTDB taxonomy): Bacteria > Bacteroidota > Bacteroidia > Chitinophagales > Saprospiraceae > JABDMH01. The sequence continues at coordinate 2,065 of JAUILM010000340.1, read as the reverse complement.
GGTTGCATCCATGTGGAAAGTCTCGAGTCTCTCAATTTTCTCTTTGGCTTTGCCAATCCTGTGGCAGCAAATCCACACTACAATTTCGTATGGCAGGTAGCTGAAAATCTCACTATGTACCCTGAGGATATCGGTGTACCTATGCTCCTCATTGGGGGTTGGTATGATCACAACATCCTTCAAAATTTTCGCATGATCGACACGCTACGTTCTACGTCTAAACCAGAAGTACGGGACCTGCACAAGATGGTAGTGGGTCCCTGGGTGCACGGTGGGACTGGCCTCGCTTTCGTGGGCTCGTCGCTACAAGGTGAATTAGAATATCCCGGTGCGGAGGCGATGAATACATTCTATGCGACGGCATTCTTTGATTATCATATGCGAGGTCTGGAAAATGGCTGGGAGGATGCGGACGTTTTCCGGTATTTTCAAATGGGTGAAGATGTTTGGAAGTCATCGGATGTGTGGCCCCCTCTCAATCAAAGCCCTACTCCGTTTTATTTTTCATCCGGAAATACACTTACGACCGAGTCTCCTCAGACATCAGGCATTCAGTCCTTCCAATATGATCCACAAGATCCTTCTCCTACGGTAGGAGGTAAGACACTCAACCTCTTGCTGGATCAGGGACCTTATGATCAGCGATCGGAAGTGGAGTCGAAGGGAGACGGTCTGATCTTTACGACTGAGACATTTGAGGCACCGATGGAGTTAGCTGGTAGTATTTCCCTGAAGGTATTTGTGTCCTCCGACCGTAAGGATACAGATGTGGCGGTGAGAATTACCGATGTATATCCTGATGGACGATCTATGTTACTGCTCGATGGTATCCAAAGGATGCGTTTTAGAAATGGTCTTACGGTGAATGATACCAGCTTCATGGTACCCGGAGAAATCTATCCGGTCACCATCACACTAAATCCCATTGCATTTACAATTACTCCGGGGCATCAATTACGGGTGGTGATTACATCATCTAATTATCCCCGTTTCAACAGAAATATGAATAACGGTGGAGAGATCCATCCCAATAATAATTTTGATGCCCTGGTAGATCCATTGATTGCCACCAATACACTGCATTTTGGAGGACAGATTCCTTCTCAAATTTCACTTCCTCTGATTAATGCATCTACGCCTGTGCAAGAGGTGGAGCAGGCATTTGATTTCGAGATATTTCCTAATCCCAGTGATGGAATGGTGAAGATCAAGTCAGAAGGTAAAATAGACAAAGTGGAAGTTTTGAACATCGACGGGCATCAGGTTTTGTCAGAGTCCATTGATGGCATGGCCGTTGAACTAAATTTGGATTCCCTGAATGCAGGTGTCTATATCATACGCTGTACGACAGCAAAGGGAGTTGCCAGCCGATCGGTCATACTTTACTGATGTTGGGTCCTTATTATTTCTACCTTTCAATATGCTCCAGGAAAACATGCTGATTTTCAATGTAGATTTATAAGCAGCATGCAAGCTAAGTATGAAAGACTCAATATTCAGGATTAAGAAACGAATCCGATTTACGAGTATAAATGGATTATTGAGGTGGGCTATGTACCTTTGCATAGTCAATGTATAGGTAAAATAGGGTATTAAAAATTCAATTTAAATAAGTCTGGTTGATGTGCCTCCCGGCGCATTGGTTTATCTCAATTTATTCATTTTTATTAATTGGTAGGAAATGAAGTGCAGAAGCATTTTAGTGGTCTTTGTATGTCTCTTAGGAAGTAATGTGGTCTTAAGAGGTCAAAGTATATTAAACACATATTTTAATGAAAAAGGATCGGGGACGATGATTTTGTCATATGCTTCTAAAAATTACACAGAGTTTTGGAAAGGGCCTAATGTGATGACAGCTCCGAATGGTGGATTGCATCAAAAAATTGTATCAGTATATGGGAAGTATGCCTTATCTGATGCCCTTGAAATTAGTGCAAGTATCCCGTATATCTCCAACAAATCAGATGATGAAGCCGTGAGTGATGACCAGGTACAGGATATTTCTATTTTTTTAAAAGGAAAAATATTTGAAATATCAGGTTTCACTGGTGGGCTAAGTCTGGGT
>JAUILM010000339.1 GCA_030432855.1 Bacteroidia bacterium | reverse complement strand
AATTATGGTCCCGCAAGGCTCGGTGATGTTAGACATAGTTTGGCGGATATCAGTAAAGCGGCCTGGTATTTAAAGTATCTTCCTCAAGTGCAGGTAGAGGAAGGTTTGGAGAAAACTTATGATTGGTTTCAGGAAAGAAGGCAACTCCAACTTCAAAATTCGTAATAACATATCCTCATTTTAAGTTGACCCGTTGTTTTATTATTGCTGAAGTAGCTCAGGCGCATGATGGCAGTCTTGGCATTTTACATTCATTTATTGATGCCCTGACAAATACAGGCGTTGATGCAATCAAATTTCCAATACATATACCCGAAGCAGAGAGCAGTATACATGAGCCATTCCGTGTAAAATTCAGCTATGAAGATGATACGCGCTTCGACTACTGGAAGCGGATGTCTTTCACGGAGGAACAATGGATTGAAGTCAAAAGTCATTGCGAAAAAGCTGGATTGGAATTTATGGCTAGCCCCTTTTCTCAGGCTGCAGTGGACTTATTAGAACGACTCGATGTCAAACGATATAAAATTGGTTCAGGAGAGGTAAGCAATTTTTTAATGTTGGAGAAAATTGCCCTGACAAATAAACCCATTATTCTTTCCTCTGGGATGTCTTCATATGCGGAATTAGATGAGGCGATAGCATTTTTAAGAAACTATCAGTCTGATATTAGTGTGCTACAATGTACAACGCAATATCCCACACCTCCAGGATTAATTGGCTTTAATGTTATTACTGACCTGCGGAATCGATATCCTGATGTAAAAGTAGGATTATCCGAACATACGGGTAAAATCTATACGGGTATTGCTGCTGCAGCATTAGGTATCGATCTGCTGGAATTTCATGTAACTTTTGATCGGAGGATGTTTGGCCCTGACGCTTCCTCATCTCTAACGATAGATGAGACTTATACCCTGGTGGAAGGAGTTCGATTTATTGAAAAGTCCTTAGAGAATCCCATCGACAAAAATGATAATTCTAGATATACTGAGCTAAAGGGAATATTTGAAAAATCCCTTGCAGTCAATAGGGATCTTCCAGCTGGACATATTCTCCAATTCGAAGACCTGGAAACGAAAAAGCCAGCAGGTAAAGGCATACCTGCCAAGAACTTCAAATCCTTGCTAGGAAAAAAACTTGTCCGACCAGTTCAGAAATATGATTTTTTAAATAGTGAAGACTTAGAAGATGCGTAAAATTTGTGTAGTGGTTACTGCACGACCATCATATAGTCGTATCAAGACAGCCTTAAGGGCTATTGATCAGCATCCAGAATTAGAATTACAATTGGTTGTGGCAGCTTCGGCACTATTGGAGAGGTATGGTACTGCCGTAAACTATATCGAAAAAGATGGTTTCCGAATCGCAGCTCGGGTTTTTAATGTCCTGGAAGGAGAAAATCTTACAGCCCAGGCAAAAACTACAGGATTGGGAATCCTGGAATTGTCAACGGTGTTTGAGCGACTTGCACCGGATGCAGTGGTCACGATTGCTGATCGATTTGAAACGATGGCAACCGCTATCGCAGCTAGCTACATGAATATACCCCTGATACATATCCAGGGCGGTGAAGTCACAGGAAATATTGATGAAAAAGTCAGGCATGCGATTACTAAGTTGGCGGATCTTCATCTCGTTGCATCCGACAAGGCACGGGAACGAGTGATTAGAATGGGGGAAAACCCTGAATGTGTAATCAATACAGGTTGTCCATCGATAGATCTCGCAGCGGAGATTGAAGATTCAGATGGACTTGATTTTAATCCATTTCAGAAGTATGGGGGAGTGGGAGGAGAAATCGATTTGCTGGCCGATTATATTGTTGTGATGCAACATCCGGTCACTACCGAGTATGCGGATTCCCGAAAACATATTGAGGAGACTCTATATGCTATTTATGAACTTCAGTATCCTACATTTTGGTTTTGGCCCAATGTGGATGCAGGATCCGATGGCACTTCAAAAGGTATCCGCTCCTTTAGAGAGCGCTATGAGATTGAACACGTCCATTTCTTTAAAAATATGGAGCCCACTGATTTTCTTAAATTATTGAAACACTCACGCTGTTTAATAGGTAACTCAAGTGTGGGTATCAGGGAGTGTGCTTATTTAGGTGTGCCAGTCGTGAATATTGGATCCCGGCAGAATGGAAGAAGTAGAGGGCCTAATGTGATCGATGTGTCCTACAACCGTGCAGAAATAAAGAATGCCATAGAGGATCAATGTCTGAATGGGTATTATAGTTCTGCACAAGTATATGGAAGAGGAGCCTCTGGAGTTCAGATCGCAGAAGTGATATCAAAGTGGACACCTAAATTTCATAAGGTAATCACATTCTAAGTGAGTAGGCATTCCCTATACCTGGCTGAAATGGATGATTTTTCTCCGGATGTGTTGCAGTATTTGAGAACAAACTTCGATGTGAGTCTTGGATCAAAAAGAGTTCCTCTGAAGACGATCCTGAATAGCTTCGATGTTTTTTGGTTTCGTTTAAGTCATAAGATAGATAGGAATGTCCTCGATAATGCTTCCAGATGTAGATATATAGTATGTCCCGCGACAGGTTTGGATCACATTGATGAGGAGCTATGTTTGAGTTTGGGAGTGCAAATTATTAGTCTAAGGGGGGAGGTGGAGTTTCTAAAGGAAATCCGGGCCACGGCAGAACATACACTCGGACTAGCCCTCGCATTAATCCGAAATATTCCAGATGCGGTTAATCATGTCAAAAACGGTGGTTGGAATCGTGATTTATTTCGTGGTACAGAATTATACCGGAAAAAAGTGGGTATTATCGGTTATGGGAGACTGGGATGTATTACAGCACAGTACTTCCATCTGTTTGGATGTACAGTAGGGTACTTTGATATTGAAGACAGACAGCACCCAGATTATGAGATAACTCAATATTCATCACTAAGTGAGCTCTTGCAAGAGAGTGATATTGTTTCGATTCATGTGCCTCTTAATAATGAAACAAGGCACATGATCTCATTAGCGAACCTTAGTCAACTGAAAAAAAATGCTGTCATCATAAATACCAGCAGGGGAGATATCATAGATGAATCTGCTTTATTGGAAGTGCTTGAGAAAGGAAAAATTGGAGGAGCCGCACTCGATGTCTTGACAGGTGAACCCTTAATAAAAACAAATCCACTCGTACAATATGCTGCAAATAATTCAAATCTGATTATAACGCCACATATTGGTGGAAATACCTATGAATCCTTTCACAAGACTGAAAAGTTCGTTGCCGAAAAATTAGTGGAGAAGATTAAGGCAGCAGAGAAATGGTGAAACAGGCACGAATACTTGGAATTATACCTGCCAGGGGAGGATCAAAAAGGTTGCCTGGCAAAAACAAATTAAAATTAGCAGGAAAGGAATTAATTCGATATGCGATTGAAGCCTCATTAGATAGCTCTCGATTAAATCAAATTGTTGTGACAAGTGATGATCCTGATATTATAGATATCAGCAGTGAGTATCAGGCAATAAGAGCGATAAAAAGACCTGAAGAGATTTCTGGAGATCATGCGCTAGCCATCACTTTTGTTAGGCATGCTCTAGATATCCTCCAGGACGAGTTTGATTATATCGTGATTGTGCAACCCACATCACCCTTTACCATCGGTGAGGACATCGATGGCACAATAGAACTTGTTTTGAAACACAGAGCGGCTTCGGGTGCCTCCATAGTCAAAATCGATCATGCTTTACATCCTTCAAAATATAAGGTAATGAAAGGACCGTACTTGAGTGGATATTATGAGGATGAGAAAGGAATGGCCGCACATCAAATGCATGATGTCTATGTCAGAAATGGATCAGTATATATTTCCTCGTTAAAATCTATAAGCGAAGGATCGATTCTGACGGAAGATTGTGTGGGGTACATTATGCCAAGAAATCGATCTTTAGACATCAATGATGAGATGGATTTCAAGTTGGCAGAGATAATGAATATCGATGAGAGAAAAGGGTAGTTACCTGGAATGGGATCAGATATGGTCCATGCAGTCTTCTGAGGATCTCTTAAATCCGATGTATACTGAATCTGATCCTACGACTATTTTTCAGTTTTGGCAAAAAGCGTATGCAAAAGATCTTTTTAACCTGATAGAAGATAGAGGATATACATCTTTTTGTGAGTTGGGGTCTGGTAGAGGAACTACATCAATGTACTTAGCAAAAAAAGGATATAGTGATATCACTTTAGTTGATCTTTCTGAAAGGGCATTTAAGGTTGCCAGCTTCTCTTTCAATCATTATGACATACCGATGCCAAGAATGCTGTTTGCAGATGCAGAGAATACAGGGTTAGCTACAGAGAGTTTTGATTGTATTTATAATATCGGATTACTTGAACATTTCGAAGATCCGACAAAAGTGCTGGAAGAGAGTTTTCGTTTATTGAAACCCGGAGGAATGATTTTCATGCCGATTGTTCCAAAGTTGCCGTATTCCAAATCAGTACAGGCAAGTATTTTTCTGAATCCCATTTCCCTTTTCAAGTATTTTGTTAAGCTGTTTCTTCAAGGTGAGTCAAGATCAGAGACTGGTGTGTACCGATCCGACCTTTCTAGAAAAGTATACTTAAAAATTTGTACTTCCATAGGATTCCGTGATGTGGAATGTATTTCTTACAATCCTTTCTGGAAAACAAATCAAAATAAATGGTTTGAAAAGAAACTTACTCTTCCAACCTATAAATTCATTTATAATACACTAATGAGTAAAAGGAAAATCACATTGAAGACAAAACCAAGTAGAGAACTCTGTTATCTCTTGATCGGATATAGGAATCATGAGTCTTGATTTCGTTTATATAGTGTCACATGGATTTGCAGCAAGAATGATAATGCAAACTAATCTTCTTGGAATTCTTGCTAAAAGAGGTAAAGGAGTGGGTATTATTTCACCTGATGCTGGTGATCCAAATCTAAAAAGACTTGCAGTAGAGAACAATATTAAGCTGTTTCAATTTGATCCCAAATTAAGTTCTGTGGCTTCACTCTATGTTCGATCACGCATGTACTTTTTTGAAAATATAAAGGGAAACCCGGCTTTATTTGAAAAATATCATCGATCAAAAATAAATTCAAGTGGCTCTGTGATTCACAGAGTACATCTAAAAACTTTGAAAATTATACATGACATAAAGGAACAAATTCCATTTTTAAAGAAATTATTTGTGAAGGCCGACCATTTTTTTCTGCAATCTCAGGAAGCCGAGATTCTCCTGGCCAAAATAGGACCAAGAAATCTTATATCAACATATCCAGTAAATTTCAGTGAAGGTAGATTGTTACATGCAGCCAATAAAATGGGCATTCATACAACGATACATCTACTAAGTTGGGATAACATAACGTGTAAAGGAAGATTTCCTGCATTAGCTAATGATTACTTAGTTTGGGGTGAGGTAATGAAAGAGGAATTGTGTGAATTCTATGAAATTGATAACCACAAGATAAAGATTGTTGGAGTTCCACATTTTGATGTTCACCAGATTACCAGATCAAAACCTGCCGCTCAGCATTATCTTGAAGAATTAGGTCTCGATCCAAAAAAACCTTTTTTATTTTTTGGCATGAGTTCTCCCAGATTTGCTCCCAAAGAGATTGAAATAGTTGAATGGATTGCTAATAAAATAGAGAATGATGGATATTGCTCAGATATGCAGTTTGTGATCAGACCGCACCCTCAAAATGTTCAGGGTAGCATGTCTGATTCATCTTGGCTTACAAGGCTGAGAGCTTTGGCTGGAGCGAGGGTTGGAGTAGATTTTCCAAAACTTCATGAGAGTAATCTTAAGTGGAGTATTGACCCTGAGGATATGTATAAACTCTCAAATCTTTTGGCGTCTTGTTCTATTTGTCTTAACTCAGGGAGTACAATTAGTTTGGATGCACTGGTGGCCGGAGTGCCTGTGATTCTAACATCTTTTGATGGAGGTCATGATTTACATTATTGGGATTCTTCAGAACGACTTATTTCTTATACACATTTGCGAAAGTTAGTTGATTTCGGTGGCGTTAGTGTTTGTAGAGATTATCTGGAGTTGGATACTGAAATACGAGACTATTTGAGGATGCCAAGTAGAAGAAGCGTTGAGAGAGAACTGACAGTGAGTAAGGAATGTGGACTAGTTAGATCTAAATCATCGACAGATGAAATAGTTTCTGTCCTACTGAACGAGGAAGTACTTGACTAGCTTTCGAAATCGGGTACTTCAAGGATTTTTTTGTGATCTTGGAGGAACATATGTCCTTCGACTCATCACTTTCTCAGTTTCAATTTTTCTTGCCAGAATACTTGATCCATCAGATTTTGGTATTGTCGGGATAGTGCTTGCCATCAATGGATTTGCTACAATTCTTATTGATTTTGGATTTTCGAGCGCTATCATACATAGTAGGGATATAAGTGATAGGAGTTTATCTACTGTATTTTATATCAATCTGATATTTGCTTTAACCTCTACGACAGTACTTATTCTGCTTGCACCAGCACTTAGTGTATTTTTTGAAAACGGAGCACTATCAACAGTATTTAGAGCTATTAGTCTTGTGTTCG
>JAUILM010000338.1 GCA_030432855.1 Bacteroidia bacterium | reverse complement strand
CATGTACAGGACCTTGCCATCGGTAGTGGCGCTGGCAAATAACGCCCCCTGATCTACTGCAAAATTGATAGCCCGGAGCTCCTGGTGTGATTGTTCTTTTTCTTTATACAGCGCCTCAATCTCTTGCGTCATCTTTTTGGCCTCGGCTTCCCGTTGCAGCAATTGCTTTATAGTCTGCCGAACCGATTGGGCCGTGGGTCGAAAAATGAAAAACAACTCAAGGAAAAGGATCAGAAGGCTTAGCAACAACAGGGCCAGCTCCGTACGGCGAAGTTTTACTACACGATCATGGGCTTCCCGGTCATACTGAAACACGATGGCATCCATCTTCACCAGAAACTGTTGGGCGTCATCCACCACAACTTGTAGGGTTTGGCGATTTTCTGATCTATCTCCATCTTTTTCCAAAAACGAGTAGGCTGCATCTCTAAGAGACTGGTACTCAGGCTGAATTTGTTGGAACATCGAAATGATGATATCTGTATTCTGCCCCGGAAGACCGAGAGAATCATTCCCACTGATGAGTCCCTCCTGCGATGTCTCCCATAAGTCTAGATTATGCCTTAATCGATTTCGCACCACTATCTCATCATCAATTTCGGAGGCAAGGATCAGCATATCTTTTACGATAGCCTGACTCAACATACGCTGACGGCCAGCCACATTCACCACTCTCGAATCATCAACCTGCCAGGAAAGGTATGTCTGTATCAAACCCTGGCTCAGGAGAATGATTAATGCAATGGCACCCAGAGCCAGTAAATAGCGCCGTAGAAGTCTCTGAAATACCTTCTGATCGATACTTCTGATTTCCTCATCACGCTCCTTCATAGTCAGTTTTGTGGCCAGAGAGACCGGTTTGATACACACTCCGGTTTCAATGGAGATCTAAACACAAATTAGTGTCCCATACCAATGTATACAAATCCCTCCGATACTTTGACAGGGAAGGTAGCTATCGGAGGCAAATCCCCATTAAGGTTTTCTCCACTCTCTAGTGAGAAGGTCTTTTTATGCAAGGGACAGGCTAGCTTTGCCAGTCCCTGTTGGTCTCCGATCATACCCCGAGACAACACCATTTCAAATTTATGGGGACATAGATTCTGTGTTGCATACCATTTGCCTTTCCTGGCAAAGTGAAACACAGCAATTTGTTGATCATTTATTTTCACACAAGCACCGGCATTGACAGGAAAGTCCTCCACTCTCCCTACCTTATGCCACTTCCTCACATGGGCCTTTTGAACCGTTTGATACTTTTCAAGTAATGCGTACATTTTTTACCAGGTATTAGTAAGGTTATTTAATCCAGGGTCTGGGCATCTTCTGGTCCCGCATTTTCACAAATTCCATGTGCTCATCACCCTCTCCACTATTGACAAAATGGGAAAAACGCTTTCTTATGGAGGGTGTTTCCACGGCCTGCTTCCACTCACACTGATACGTGGACACCATATATTGCAATTGGTCTTCGAGCTCCTGACAAATACCCAGGCAATCATCAATGACCACCTGCTTCAGGTATTCAATACCACCCTCCAGTTTCTCCAACCAGGCTGCTGTGCGCTGCAGAGGCTGTGCTGTTTTCAAATAAAACATGAGAAACCGATCCAGATATTGGATGCAGGTCTTATTGTCAATTCCTTCAGCAAGTAGCACCGCATGCCTGGGATTCGCACCACCATTACCGCACACATACAAGTTCCATCCCGATTCCGTCGCGATGACCCCAAAGTCTTTACAACGAGCTTCAGCACATTCCCGAATACATCCAGACACTCCACCTTTCAATTTATGGGGAGAACGAATACCCTTGTATCTATTTTCCATCTCGATAGCAAACGAAACACTTTCATCCATACCATAACGACACCACGTGCTGCCTACACAACTTTTCACGGTGCGAAGTGACTTCCCGTATGCATGACCACTTTCAAATCCTGCAGCGATTAACTCCTCCCAGATAGGTGGCAGGTCTTCCAGTCTTGCACCAAATAGGTCAATACGCTGTCCTCCGGTTATTTTGGTATACAGGTTATATTTTCGTGCTACCTCCCCTATTACAATCAGCTTTTCTGGAGTAATTTCGCCACCTGGGACCCTTGGTACCACTGAATAAGACCCGTTTCGTTGAATATTTGCCAGAAATCGATCATTGGTATCCTGTATAACTTCCTGACGATTGGCAGTCTCATTATAGATCGTAGCAAAGAGAGATGCCAAAGCGGGCTTACAGATTTCACAACCATCTCCATGACCTTCACCATCGAGAATCTCATCAAAATCTTTATATCCTTTGACTTTAATCAGATCATGGAGTTCATGTCGCTCGTATGGAAAATGTTCACAAATATTGTTCTTGACGACGACACCCATCTTTGTTAAGGTTTCATCGACAAGGTCCTTGACCATGGGCTTACAACCTCCGCACCCTGTGCTCGCCTTAGTGCAGTTACATACCTCACCAAATGATGAAGCACCACGCTCCATTATTTCCGACACGATAGCGCCCTTAGATACATTTTCGCAGGCACAAATCACAGCGGTATCCGGAAGGTCTGACACAGAAGGACCTTCCATACTATCACCAGATGCAGGAAGAATCAACACTTCAGGATTTTCTGGAAGTGGGAGACTATTGGCAACATACTGATGGAGCATATTATACTCAGAAGCATCGCCCACCAGCATGCCTCCCAGAAGTCGGGTACCATCTGATGAAACATTCAGTCTCTTATATACCCCTTCATGACGATTTAAGTAGGTAATCTTACGATGGTTTTGGTACTCACCAAACATATCCCCGAAGCTGGCGACATCAACCCCCATCAATTTCAATTTAGTGGACATATCTACCTGATCCACCATCTCTGCCGCTTCACCTGTGATATGTTGCAATGCGACCTCTGCCATCAGATATCCCGGTGCAGCCAGTCCATAAATCATATCATTGTATAGAGCCACCTCACCTATCGCATATATCGAAGGATCGGAAGTCTGCATCTGACGATTGACGACAATTCCACCTCTGGGCCCTGTCTCAATATTACAGTTCTGTGCTATTTCATCACGTGGACGTATTCCAGCCGAAATCAGAAGTATATCTGCAGCCAGGTGTGAACCATCTTTGAAGAATAGCTTTGAGATTTCATTTTCACCGGATATCTCAGCAGTCATCTTGTTTAAATGAACTTCGATACCCAGTTCTTCAATCTGATCCTTGAGTAAGAGTGCACCTTCATCATCCAGCTGCCTGCACATCAGTCTTGAGGCCATCTCAATAACATGTACCTCAAAATCAAGGTCCTTCAGCGCTTTAGCCGCTTCCAATCCCAGCAATCCACCACCTAAGACAACCGCTTGGGATCGACCCAATTTTTTCAATCTCGCAGCATAGCTTTCTATGGACTCAAGGTCTTCGATCGTGCGATACACAAACACACCCTGCTTATTCACTCCTTGAATCGGGGGCACAAAGGCCGCTGAACCAGTGGCTAAAATCAGATAATCATATGCAAACTCCTCACCCTGATGAGTAATAATCGTCTTCTTATCCTGATCAACCGATGACACCATCACTCCGCATCGGAGATCAATACCATTGTCCGTGTACCAGTCAGAATCCGCCAGTACCAGATCATCTGCCGTCTTTCCATCGAAATAAGTACTTAGATGAATTCGGTCATACGCAGGCCTCATCTCCTCTCCAAACACAATCAATTTGTACTCTTCCCGGAGATTACGTTCCATGAACTTTTCACAAAATTTATATCCTACCATTCCATTGCCTACTACGACTACATTCTTCATAATTAACTCCGTGTTGCGTATGATTACTTAATAGATTACTAGAATCCTAGAACAATTATAAGTAATTATACTTAATTATATGCTTGAAGAATACGTATAAATAGAACACTTTGTGATGTTCAAGTACGTAATAGAGCGAAATTGAACCAATGAATGATACTGAATCTTGACATAGATTCCTTGAAAACAGGAGAACTGCGTGTTGATATCGGTACTAAAAAAGTCTCTGAAATCTTGTCAGAACTAAGCGAGTGCTTTCTCCACTAATGTGCGGACAGTAACTGGCATTTCAAGCTGGAGGGCTGCTTTCTGGCCTTCATCCGACATTTTTCTCCAGGTCTTTTGAAGAATAGAGATCATTTTGTCTTCTGTTTCCTTTCTTGAGAAGTCTTCGGCATAGTGCTGTAGAAATACCAGGCAAATGACATCTTCCAATGCCTGCGTATCAGCATCTTTTTTCAACTGTTTCTTTTCAATTAGAAACCTGACTCTATCAATATCTGAAGCATCATAACCCACTTCTTCCAGGATATCTGCTGTCTTATCAGCATGAAAAGTTTTCAATGCATTTCTCCACTGAAGATATCCCTTTCGATCATCAGGATACGATGATCTGGGGATTTCCCACCGACATATATGATGGGCACGAACCGCAAGCTTTAGGGCTTCCGGTGCATCGGGTACAAAGGAGTCCAACTGCTCGCTCATTCGATAGGAATACACTAGTTCTTTAGCCGTTGATTGACCCTGATAATACTCCCGATTGGGATCTTTTGCGTTTTCCTCATCGATTCTGCCAATAGCGGCCTCAAACTTTGTACTCATAATCTGCACATTTTTTCAAGTACAAGATAGCATTTTAGAAAGCATGAAAATTAAAGTATAATCTGGTAATTTTATCGGGACAGATCCTGCATCATTCTCCTGTCACAATACGACTTGCTTCCAGGTAGGTCCTATTGAAACTGTAAGCGGTTACAAAATAGCTATCAGTATCAGAGGGTGAATTTGATAGGTTTCAATAGTTTCACTCAGCAAAAAAATGACTATGCAAACAACAAATCATAACCAAAGTCGAAGGAAATTCATTAGACAATCTGGATTGGCAATGAGTTCACTGTTTCTGCCATCATTGATCTATCAGCGCCCCCAAAGTCTGGGTGTGGCTCTCGTAGGACTGGGTTACTATAGTACCGATCTACTGGCACCGGCTCTGATGCAAACCAACCACTGTCATCTTGCAGGGATCGTCACAGGTAGTCCTGAGAAGGTGCCCGTCTGGCAGGAGAAGTACGGTATAAAATCTTCCAATGTTTACAACTACAGTAACATGGATCAAATAGCGAACAATGACGAGATTGACGTGATTTATATTGTGCTGCCCACCGGTATGCATGCTGAATATGCCATCAAAGCAGCCGAGACTGGTAAACATGTTTGGTGTGAAAAACCTATGGCCAGAACTGCTGCAGAATGTGAAGCTATGATTAAGGCCTGTGAGGCTAATAATGTCAAGCTAAGTATAGGATATCGTGTCCAGCATGAGCCCAATACGCAGACCATCATGAAATGGGCAAAAACCAAGCCCTATGGTCCGATTACCCGGATCGATGCAATGGCCGGTTATCGGGAAAGCAGAGCGGATCATTGGAAGCTGAATAAAGCCATGGGTGGAGGCGCTATGTATGATATGGGGGTTTATCCTCTCAACGCTCTTCGCTATGCTGCTGGTCTGGAGCCTCTGGCCGTCACTGCAAAACAATCCACTACCCGTCCTGACTTATTCAAAGAAGTAGATGAGGTTATGGAATTTACACTAGACTTCCCCAATGGTGCGGTAGGGTACGGAAAAACTTCATTTGCAGAAGGTATGAATGAGCTTGAAGTCACTTGCAGAAATGGATCGTATGGTCTCAAGCCCTTTCAGGCCTACAATGGAGTAAAAGGCACCACCAGTGATGGTCGCATGATCAATGAAACGATCCCAAATCAACAAGCCAAGCAAATGGATGATGATGCATTGGCAATCATAAATGATGAGCCAGTCCTTGTGCCAGGAGACGAGGGTATGAAGGACATTCGAATCGTGGAAGCCATCTATGAGGCGGCAAATAGTGGTCAAAAAGTGCAATTGAGTCCAAAATAGTGACCTATGTCATCATCTTGAATGAACAATATCATTTATTAGGGCCTGATCATACCCTTATCTTTAATCAAGATAAACGTTCTGAAAAGATAGGATACCATCCAAATCATCCTGTCGAGTACTTATTTTACTGACGGCGTTTACTGGGTATCATCCTTTTTCCCAGTATTCGTTTTGACTTAAAATACACAAAGTCTTGGCTGAATCATCGTGATTCAGCCTTTTTGATTTTACCTTTTTACCTTACTAAATACCTAAGATCCGCTGAGATAAACTCTTATGATAGTGACTTTGTTAGAAGGATTATCAAAAAGAGACTCTTATGGTACTTGTGATCGTCGAACATTTCCTGACCGATGAAGGAATGAACTTTTTTCCACAGTGGATAGACCAGACCCGCCACATGCTGGAGAAGTTTGAGGGTTTTATTTCAATTAATCAGGTGGAAAGTGTTCCCCACGAAAACCGTACATTACTGCTACTCAATTTTCAATCTCTATCGAAACTTAAGGTCTGGTCCTCCAGTCAGGACCACAAGCAGATTCTGGAAAAACTTACACCGTATAGGTTGGTAAAACAAAAATCGCAGATTTACCAACTTCCGGTGGAGAACTAATCGTTCTATAATCATCCTGGCACTTGATCCAGGTG
>JAUILM010000337.1 GCA_030432855.1 Bacteroidia bacterium | reverse complement strand
TATACGGCTGACCGTTGACCGACCAGCGGTATGACAATTCTTCTCCAAATGGGTCAAAAGATTCTGATGCTGAAATACGGGTGGTTAGAGGAGAAGCACCATACAGGGTATCAGTCCTGATTTTTGCGACGGGTTTAGGATTACCCCCGTAGGATATCTTACGAAGCTGATAGACATTCGGCCGGTCACTATAATCGAGCACTACATAATATAGAGCATCTTCATAGGGGTTGAACCGTATATATACAACGGATGAGCCATTGCGAAATTCCTCAACGGAATGCAATTCATCTCCTGCGTGTTCATCAAAGGTGAGATAGCGGATCCAGCCAGAGAAGTCTCCATGAAAATAACCCCCATGATAGGCCTGCGGGAATGACGTGCCACTATAAAAATCACCGGCTACACTACTTATGCCGTCAAATGGTTGCCCCTGCAGGATGGGATGATTAATGTCAATCATCGAGGGTGCTGACTCACCTTGCATATCAAAATCTGGCGTAAGTGCCATCTCGGGATTGTTTACCGTATTTCCATATGCAAGTCCCGGTAGCGTGAGCACAAAAGTCGGGATAGAGTCCGGTATCTCACGTGTTGAATCGCATGGATGAAAGGTCATCTTTTTATGATCCAGCCTTGGCAGCACCAGTAGATCGTTGAATCGGTAATTTTCAGGACAGCCATCACCCACCTGACCCGTGGCATAGGAGGGGTGTGGGACCCATTGATTGTAGTATCCCATATTACGCTGCATACCTTCATACAGGGGCCAACCCAGATTTCGGCCGGGTGCATTTATGATATTGATTTCTTCAAACTGATTGCTTCCTACGTCGCCTACATAGATTACTCCCGGATCTCCATCTGCAGGATTATTGCTGCCTGATCCGGGTCGGACCCTTAATCTGAACGGACTTCTCAGGCCCAGAGCCCATACTTTAGAAATAGCCGCATCAGGCCGACTCGAATCATAGTAGGGATTACTTGCCACACCCTGTCCTGTTATGGGATCAATACGTAAGATTTTGCCACTGTAGCTCTCCAGCATTTGAGATCTAAGAGCTCCCACATCCTGTTCGTCATCAATGATATGTAACACCTTTCCCAGACTATCGAAGCCAAATTCTTTATAGTCCGTACCACCGGTATGACTACCGACCCATGTAGTGCCATCACCCGTCCCTACCAGCAGAGTGCCATCTGTACCAAAGTCAAGACCGCCTACGCCGTGAGCAGGCGCCAGCACGGGAATTCCATTCTCAATATCACTCCCAAGCAGTATGGTACGACTGTCAGTAAGGGGCTTCTTGAAATCAAGGGTGTCCATTTGATATCTTGTCACACGACCGATAGTCGCATCCCAGGTATCTACCAGGGTGCTATCGTAGGTCGGAGTACCAAAGAATCGGAGGTAATGAGGATCCACCACATAAGACAGGTAGATAAATCCATTCTCTGCAAAATTTGGATCCAGCACGAGGCCGAGCATGCCATGGTCGCCACCAGCCGATACCTCCTTACTGATATCAAGTACAGGTGGATGTATTTTCACTCCATCCTCGAAAAGGTGGATTCTACCATCTTGTTCCCACACATAAAGTCGGGAACTGTCAATAAATGTCACGCCGACGGGAGCCAAAAGAGACTCAGAAATCAGTTCGTCCACAAATCCCTCCAGAACTTCCTGTCCAGATACCGGGCAAATACTACAGACCAGGAAAAGTAAGGCCACCAAACCATTCCTGAAAATCTTTAATCGAAGAGGATGTTTCCTCATAAATCGTTATTCGCTATAAAATTCGGGATCGAAGTTAAGCGCTTTATGTTTTTCAATCAAAGCCTCAATGATGTTCTCCGCTATTAATTCATTGGGAGGACGTATCCCTTTCCAGTCTTTGCAATCCATTTTCGCTGCTAAATATTGCTTGATAATGGCGGTGAAGGGTTTTCCCTCAAACGTAGCACGGACCGATGTTAGATAGTCCTGAAGCTTATCGGCTTCTGAAGTTTGCCAGTTTGCAAGGACCTGAGCAATCAGTGTAATGTCCGCATTGGCGGTGGCAGATACGCAGCCTGCACTTCCGATGCGCAGACCCTTCAGTAGGAATCGTTCGGAGCCGGGATAAAGCTTAAAGTCAGGAATGGCATGCATTACTGCCTGCATGTTTTCAAAATCTCCACTGCTATCCTTTAAACCAACTACCTGATCGGGATATTTCTGAGCAAGCGCTGCGATGAGCGATACCGACAACTGCATGCCACTCATTTGTGGAAAATGGTATAAATATATTTCCAGTCGATCATCATTCACTCGATCAATGACCTGACTGAAGTAGGTCATAAGTCCATCATCCGTGACCTGTTTGTAATAAAAGGGTGGCAACATCAATATGCCGCCAGCACCACATTCCAGGGCGTGTCGGGTCAACTCAATAGTCTCACCCATGGAGCAGCAGCCGGTACCGACCATCAGTTTATTGGCGGGTATACCTCGATGGATCACTTCTTCGATTAGCGTTTTACGCTCAGAAGTACTAAGAGAATTAGCCTCTCCAGTCGTGCCCATGATGGCAATTCCGGTACTTCCATTAGCCAGCAACCATTGACAATGTTTGGCGAGCAATTCGTGATTGACAGAAAGGTCTTCATTGAAAGGTGTGAGTGTGGCCGTGTAAATGCCATCAGCTAGCGTTACATTTTTCATAGTGTGTAGTTCTTAGAGTGCTGGTAAGATACAATTTAGCCATTGAAATAAGTCGCTCAGAAACTGACTTACAATCATGGTTTTTGTAGGAGGGTCTGAAAAATTACACGAGAAATGTTTTTCATTGAATCCATATCACAGATGAGATCCGACCTTGTGTAGCTGCTCACATGTAGGTTGTAATTATTCGACGCTGTCAATTGTTTATAGTGATCGATACAAATGAATCCCGTCTGAACTATCAGATGAAAGAGTGCAAAGAATTGTCGGTACCGATGAGTGCCGAACTTCAGGTTTTCAATAGCTTTTACACTTTTCAATACCTCCTTGCGATACACGCGTTCCAGTGTGAGCATATTTTCAATGGCCAGTGGCAGTGTCTTGATACCATCCTGGTGATCACGATAGATATCGAAAATATCATTATGCAGTTGCATCAATCCCCCGATTTGGAAGATGGCATCTTCTTCGATGCGTGTCAATTCTTTACGAAGCACACTCCGATATAGGAGCAAGGCATATCCACCCTTTTTCCAGGTGATTTTTCTCAGTGACTCCAGATCTAATGCAGTGGTTGACTGCGCCAGACTCTGTTCCTGAGCTGCCAGGGTCTTGTGAAAATACATTTCGTACTGAAGTGTGTCATGGTGCAGTGACCTACATCGGTAATATAGTGTGCTGCTGATCAGGTCCAGTATTTCATTACGTGGATTTTTGATGCATTCCAGGATGTCGGATTTAGATAATTGCAGATCATCCACCATGTAGTCTGCAATCGGAGTGGCAGCGGCTAATAGTATAGAAGCCTGATGCTCCTGCTCTGACAGAGATACACCGTGTAATCTGGCAAACCAATCAGTGGTGACCGCATTTGCAAATAAATAGTGGTCAATCCTTTTTCGCAAGCTGGGCCCCAGGTCATGAATATGAGGGATCTCCCGGGTCAAGAATCTCCAGGCATAGTTTAGATGAGTTCGCTTTGTCCGGTATTTCAGGTACAAATTTAGCAGCGAAAATCCTGTAATGGAGAGATAAAATAAATTGGAAAAGAAATACATCGAAACCTTGCGTATGGCTACGAAGATAAACCAAGAAAACGAAAATGTATTTAAGGACTTTTTTGTCCTTCCCGACTAAAATGACAATGTAGATGGGGCTTGATTCAACAGCTAACTACATCTCTTTAACCATTGTCTATTTTGTAACCAATCCCCTTCACGGTCCTAATATACCGCTGTTGCAGTTTTTGACGAAGTTTTGAGATGTGTACATCAATGGTGCGATTACCGACAATGACATCACTACCCCAAATGTTGCGATAGATCTCTTCGCGCGAATATACTTTGCCAGGTTTCTCCGCAAGTAACCAGAGAATTTCAAATTCTTTTTTCGCTAAATCAATAGCCTCTCCATCAATAGAGACCTCGTATTTGTCGTGATCCAAAAACAGCTGATCAATTCGGATGGTGGATTCAGAAGTGCTGTTAAGCGTGGGATGTCTGCGCAATAAGGCCTTGATCCGGCTATTGAGTACACGGGGACTGATCGGCTTGTGGATATAATCATCCGCACCTGCTTCAAACCCGGCGATTTCGCTATATGCTTCATGACGTGCGGTGAGAAATGCAATCATTGTATCATCTAAATCACAAGCACTTCGAATCTTATGACATGTGGTTACACCATCCATATCGGGCATCATAATATCCAATAAGATTAGGTGTGGTTTGATCGATTCGGCCAGGTTTAATGCTTGCTGACCATTCGAAGCCTGAGAAACTTTGTAGCCCTCACGAGATAGATTATAACCGACAAATTCCAGAATATCCGGTTCATCATCGACTACCAAGATCTTCACATCACTTTCGACCATCGTAGTAAAGTTATCTTTAAGAATGTTTCTCAAAAATAGATGATCAGATGGGCTACATGACCTGGTCTATCTAGAATTAATGGAAAATTAATCTTGAATTAACAGCTGGAGAGGAATGAAATTAAGCGCTCATTTCTTTACTCTGTTCTTCCTCTATTCTATAGGAGGCAATTTTTGCTCTGCCTTTCTTGATACTTTTTGGGTATAGTCTTGGATTCTCGATTTTATAGTCATTGGGGTCATAATTGTACAATGACCATTTATGATACCGGTATTCCAGTGCAGTAAGATTTTCCACCCAATCACCTGAATTCATGTAGGTGATATTTTTTTCGGGTATGTGTTGAATGCGGGGCTGATGTATATGACCACAGATCACATAATCATACCCCTGTTTCTGGGCATGATCAATAGCGATGTCTTCAAAGTCAGAGATATATTTGATGGCCCGTTTCATACTTTGCTTGATGCGATTGGCCAGAGAGACACGGCTATATCCAAACTTGAGCCGAATGTGATCTATCCATCGATTCAGTATCACCAGCCAGGTGTACCCCCTTCCACCCAGCTTTGCAATGATCGGTGAAATAGTCACCGAGGCATCGAAAATATCTCCATGAAATATCCAATACTTTTTTTGATCAATCTGAAGCACCAGCTTATCTCTCAGGATTAAATTACCTGCCGCGAAAGAACCGATATTTCGGAGGGGATCATCATGGTTTCCGGTGAGATAATAGACTTTCGTCCCATTAGCTGCCATTTTGAGAATTTCCCGTAGGACTGACATATGTGCTTCCGGAAAATAGTTTTTCTTAAACTCCCACATATCTACAAAGTCTCCGTTCAGGACAAGCGTTTTGGGACGGATACTTTTTAAATACTGTAGTAACTCCCTGGCATGGCATGCAAATGTGCCCAGGTGTACATCGGATAGGATAACCATATCCAGTTCTCTCTTAAGCATTCGATTCGTAAGTTAAGTTCTACCAAAATTGCAATTACAAGGTTAATTGAGGGTAAACCTGATATTATGATTTGATTAATATTATAAATATCAGTAATACAACAACTTATGAAGAAAGCTGATTAGGGACTTTTAGATATAAAGAGAAAATCTATATCTGGGTTTTGATTATGCAAAAACGGCTGGATTAAAATTGCTTAGTACCAAAATTTGCGGGAATTGTGAAATTTCCAATATTAACCCAACATTAAAAATACGTGGAATTACCCCGATTTTTGTTCACTCAAAGTTAAACTGCCATTCAAGAGCGCTTAACAAGTGGCTTCTATCTTCACGGCCAAATAAAATACTCGCTAATTAGAAACGAAAGGATACTTCTATGAGAAAAAAAATCTACTTAGTCATTGCATATCTCCTTACCCATGCAGCCTATGTGTTGGCCCAAAACTCTGTGGTCATTACAGATGCTGATCTGGTAGGTGGAGAAACTTACAATTGGACTGCAGACAATGAATACATACTGGATGGATACGTATTCCTGGAGGCAGGTGGTGTTCTTAACATTGCACCGGGTACAGTGATCAAGGGAATGTCTATCCCCAGTACTTCAGATGCTGCATCTGCTCTTATCATTTCCCGAGATGCCATGATTGTGGCCGAGGGAACGGCTGAAAATCCAATTATTTTTACCACCTCACTTGACGACGTTTCTGTCGTTGATGACGTACTACCCTCTGATAATAGCCTCTGGGGAGGTTTGGTGATTCTGGGCAATGCTCCCGGTGGTTTCAAGAATGAAGCTATAGAATTTAACATCGAAGGAATTCCTACAGAAGCATATGGTGAAAAGGCATTGTATGGTGGTAGTGATCCTATGGATAACTCAGGTGTACTTCGATATGTTTCTATTCGACATGGAGGCAATGAAATTGCGCCTGATAATGAGATCAATGGATTGACCTTAGGATCTGTTGGTGCAGGTACTACCATAGACTACATTGAAGTATTTGCTAATAAAGATGATGGTATCGAATTTTTTGGTGGAACTGTCAACGTGAAGCATGC
>JAUILM010000336.1 GCA_030432855.1 Bacteroidia bacterium | reverse complement strand
CCCCACTCCCATTAGACTAAACAATCTATTGATTTCAATCGCCGGAGTAGCTGCCTGCAGATTCGTGTTTTCATTGATGTTTCGCTGCATGCTAAGTGTCCTGAAGTTACGGGCACTAAATCGTATAAGTATGGAAGTAATCTGCTTGTCGACATAGCTCTCCAGGGGTGCCTGATACATATTGGCCAGAGCATTATGGTCATGACCTTTATGATCATGGTCGTGGTCTCCGTCCTCGTGATCGTGACCTTCGTGATCATGGTCTTCAGCGGTATGGTCATGATCTTCTTCTCCCTCATGCATTGAGGCATCATCTTGTACCCCATGCTCATGTACCATCCAAATCGTAGGCGTAGTCGTGACAATAAGCTGATCAATGACAGCACCCGAAGGCTCGAGGATACCTACGACCTTAAAAGGGTGATCACTTTCATGTTCTAATTCCTCCTCATGGTCAAAACCGTGCGCACTAAAGAAAGTATCCCCGATTTTCAGATTCAGTGACCTGGCAACATTTGCCCCCAGGACCACGTCGAAATGCATATCAAATAAGTTTCCCTCTCCAATTCTGGCCTCGTACAGGTCCAAAAACTCGGGAGTTGTCCCCACGATTCTGAAGTTTTGATAATTATCTCCCAGGGACAACGGCACTGCGTCCGAGATTAAAGGATGATCGGGTCGCAAAAAGGCTCGTGCCTCTGAAATATCGATATTTCCCGTAGGTGCATCAATGTGATACATGTTGCACAGAATTAACTGCAATGGACTGCCCTTTGCCCCCAGTACCAGATCAATGCCGGCCAGATTCTTATCAAATTTTTCCTCCAGCTGCTCATTGAGGAGTAGCAGCAACGAAATGAGTCCAACCCCCAGTGCAAACAGTATGGTACTCAGTACCAGCGATAAGGGTTTGTTGATGAGGTTTTTCCAGCTTAGTTTGAAGACATTCATAAGAGGGGTCGGTGTAAGATTAGTTATTCAATACTATCTGGTGTTCAAATTCTGACTTTAGTCTATTGTCATGCGTGACGATCAATAGGGTAACCTCATCGGCAGCTGCCTGGTTTTTTATAAGTTGAATTACCTCGTGACAGTTGTGATCGTCCAGGGCAGAAGTGGGTTCATCCGCCAGGATCAAACTGGGACGATTGATAAGTGCCCTGCAGATTGATGCCCGCTGCCTTTCACCTACACTAAGCCGATGGGGCTTATCATTTGCCTTGTCTTTAATATTTAGCCTGGCCAGTAGCTGATGCACCTGATTGTCGTCGGTAGGCATACCGGCCAGTTTTTGAGCCAGCAGGAGATTTTCTTCGATGGTGAGTGATCGTACGAAATGTGCCTGCTGAAACACAATACCTATGTTTCTTCCTCTGAAAACATCGAGATGCTGACCACTTAAGGAAGTAATGTCCGTATCACCAACAATAATCTGCCCTTTCTGGGGTTTTCGAAGCCCACCCAGTAGATGCAGAAGGGTTGTCTTACCACTGCCTGATTCTCCCAGGATAAGCCATTGTTCACCCCGACCACAAGATACGTCCGGGAAGTCCATCTTTGTCTTTCGATTGTATTGAAACTCAAGTCCAGTCGTCGCCAGCATATGATCTTTATAATAGAGCGGCCCCGAATACTCCGGCGCTGTCTCCCAGTTTTGGTTTTAAAAAAGTAGTGTCCAATCTATTATTAAATACAAATTTCTTCACCATCTCAACGCCTTCTGTATAGAGCAGGTCAATATTTCCCATGCCACCACCCAGTACGATCGCAACAGGATCCAGCACATTGATCACATTCGCAATGCCCTTCCCAAAGAAATGCAATAATCTCTCTACCGTTTCTGTGGCAATGGGATCTGTCCCTGCTTTATGTCGGGCAACAATCTCATGACCCTTTACAAAAGTGCCGCTTCTTGATTCATAGTATTTTTGGAATGCCGTACCTGACAATATCTTCTCCACACATCCTATATTGCCACAATAACAGTCACCTCCGGAATCATCCAGATACGTGTGACCCCATTCACCTCCAATGCCTTGTAAACCCGTAATCAACTGTCCATGTGCTACGATACCACCTCCTACACCCGTGCCCATGATCACACCAAAGACCACTTCGGGATCAGTAAAGTGATCCTTTACGACTCCCAGCTTAGTCTCCGCTATGGCAAAACAGTTGGCGTCATTTGCCAATTTGATCGGCATTTGCAGTCGCTTTTCGATATCCTTTTTTAATGGCTTACCGTTAAGGACCACGGTGTTACAATTTTTCATGGTCTGTAACCTTGGATCGAGGACTCCGGGTGTTCCGAATCCGATGGTTTCCGGTTGCATACCTGAGTTCTCTTTCAGTTGTGCGATACAAAGTTCAATTTGATCCAAAATGTGCTCATATCCCTGTTCACTTTCGGTAGGTACTCGCAGACGATAAAGCACCTCCGGATTCTGAGAATCTTTGAGAATAGCGCCCTCGATTTTTGTACCCCCCATATCAACTCCCCACACTGGTTTCATGTTTTTCTGGCTTTTAAGTCTGAATTCTTCAGATTTTTTAGAAATTAGGGGCTCGTTAGATAGACAAGCCATGCGAATTTAAGCATTCCTTTCAGATTCATTCTTTATCCTGATCCTCTTCCCGGAGGTTCTGACAGGATCTTTATTTCTCACATTCTACTCTAATTCGCATGAAAAAGGCAATACAATTATTCTGGCTGGCAATAAAGGGAGATGAAAAAAACTTCACTTCCGGGAGTATTAACCGGGCGATTGTTCTGCTGTCCATACCGATGATTCTGGAAATGATCATGGAAGCACTTTTTGCCGTGGTCGATGTATACTTTGTCTCCAAAGTCAGTGTCAATGCGGTGGCAACGGTAGGTCTGACAGAATCAGTGATTACCGTGGTTTACTCGATTGCTATTGGATTAAGTATGGCTACCACAGCCATGGTATCTCGGCGCATCGGTGAAGGTAATAGAGACAGCGCATCATCCGCTGCATTTCAGGCTATCGCTATCACCGTAGTCATTTCGGTGGCGATTAGTATACTGGGGATGATCTTTGCACCTGATATTCTCAGACTCATGGGTGGGACTACTACACTCATAGAAGAAGGCGTGAACTATACTCGTATCATCTTTGGGGGCAATGTGGTGATCATGTTGTTATTTCTCCTGAATGCGATTTTCAGAGGAGCCGGTGATGCAGCCATTGCCATGCGAGCACTGTGGATTGCTAATATCCTCAATATGGTGCTTGACCCCTGTTTCATATTTGGATGGGGTCCTTTTCCGGAAATGGGTGTAGCGGGTGCTGCGGTAGCGACTAACATTGGCCGGGGCATAGGTGTGGCATTTCAGCTGTTCATCTTGCTGCGAGGCCGCCACATTATCAAGATAAGTCGGGATCACATCAAGCTAGTAGGCGCTACCATCCGCCGGTTGCTTCAGGTTTCTATCGGTGGCATGGGACAGTACCTCATCGCATCTGCAAGTTGGATTTTCCTCATGAGAATCATTGCGGTATTTGGTGAGCACGCGGTTGCAGGTTATACCATCTCTATCCGTATGATCATTTTCGCCATTTTACCCGCCTGGGGTATGGCAAATGCTGCCGCCACTCTTGTGGGACAAAACCTGGGTGCTGAGCAACCGGAAAGAGCCGAAATCTCGGTCTGGAAGTCAGCCTACTATACCATGTTGTTTCTATTGGGAGTCTCGATTCTGTATTTTCTGTTTGCCTCTCCTATGATGCAGATCTTCCATGATCATCCTGAGGTGGTGCAGTATGGTGTTTCCAGTTTAAAGATCATCTGTCTGGGTTACATCTTTTTTGCCTATGGGATGGTGATCGGGCAGGCATTTAACGGTGCGGGAGATACCAAAACGCCCACTTTTGTCAATTTTCTTTGTTTCTGGATTCTACAGATTCCGCTGGCATACCTAATGGGTATCACTCTGGGCTTTGGTCCCAACGGAGTTTTCTGGGCCGTTGCTATTAGTGAGACCGTATTGGCATTAGTACTTATTGTCCTCTTTAGAAAGGGAAAATGGAAAGAAATACAAATATAGAAGGGTAGCCTGCGTTATAGAATCATACTAACGATCATATGTAGTATCGTCATTCACATCCACGACGATACGCTCCTCCCTATTGGCCAACTCTAGCACTGTATGGAAGATATGTCGGGTCACTGCGGTAAACTTACTGTAGTTGATCTTTTCTACAGTATCGGTAGGACGATGATAATCTTCATGAACCCCACTAAAGTAAAATATAGAGGGTATACCATGCTTGGCAAAGTTGTAGTGATCTGACCGGTAGTATATCCGGTTGGGGTCATCCTTTGCATTGTATTTGTAATCTAATGCCAGATGTGTGAAGGTAGCGTTGGTAGCCTCATTAATGGCATGCAGGTCTGTACTAAGTCTATCCGATCCTATCACATAGATGTAATGTGGATCCTCAGTATGATCACGATCTACCCGACCGATCATATCTACATTCACGTCTACCACCGTTTGATCAAAGGGAATGATGGGGTGTTCTGAATAGTATTGAGATCCGAGAAGTCCCTTTTCTTCACCGGTAAAGAAAACAGCCATCACAGTACGTTTGGGGCCAATACCTTCATCATGTGCCTCTTTTAAGGTCTCCATGATTTCCAGTACAGCAGTAGTACCTGATCCATTGTCATCTGCACCGTTGTAGATCTCTTCCCCTCGCTTGCCAAGGTGATCATAATGCGCCGAGACCACCACCACTTCATCACTCAATTCAGGATCTATACCCGGTAAGACTCCAATAAGATTGCTACTGTAGACTGCATTTTTAATAATGTGCTGATTGACCCGCATATTGACAGGTAGATGGAGCGGTCTACCAACGCCTGAATTCACTATTTTAAGTTGATTTTTCCTAAAGTTATTTTCCTTTTCACCGATAATCTTCTTTGCCAAATCGACCGATATAAAAATGTGATTAGGGACATCCACGGGTTTTGGCCTGTCAATTGAAAGAGACTTCCGCATGATTCTTCCGCGATTGGTGCTGATGTTCTTTCTCAGATCAGGATCCACGATCAATACCAACCGCACCTTATGCTCAGCAGCAGTCCTGAGTTTCATGTCTAAGTTTCCAGTCCATGGAGAGGCCTCCTTTGATCCGGTGATATAGGAAATGCTGTCTTTATCCCGGGGCTCTCCTTTATAGATCATCACAACTTTACCTTTGGCCCTTGCCTTCTTGTAGTCGCTGTACTTTTCATCATCAATACCATATCCCAGATATAATACATCATCGACTTTAAGATTAGGCAGGTTGGTATTTTGATCCTGAAAACAGAGGAAATCCCGCATATGCTCATATTCCTGATCACCTATCTGAATGCTGGCGTCTTCCCACCGTACGGTGCTAAAGACCATGGACTGACGATAGTTTTTGAGCTCCCCTGCATTCACAAGACCCAAAGCTTTCATCTGATCGACTATGTATGATGCTGCCTTTTCCTGACCCTCCGTCCCGGTCTCTCTACCTTCAAAGTCATCCGAAGCAATGACTTCCAGGGTGCTTTGCAATTCTGCTGCGGTAATGTTTTCTGCAATAAAGGACGCTGCAAAAGGGTCTACCTCCAGCTGAAGCTGTGCAGTTACCAGTGCGGCCCACAGTAGAAGGCAGCTCGTGCCAACTAATCTCAGCATACCGACATTTTCCCAACTCGACGGGCATGACGCCCCCCTTCAAATTCCGTCTTAAGGAAGGTATCCACGATGCGAACCGCAAGATCTTCACTGATAAAACGGGCTGGAATGCATACAATGTTTGCATTGTTGTGTTGCCGGGCCAGCGCTGCTAAATCTTCCTGCCAACAAATAGCAGCTCTTACTTCCTGGTGCTTATTGGCTGTAATGGCTACACCATTTCCACTGCCACAAATTAGCACGCCCATATCAGCATCACCTGTCTCTAATGACTCGGCCACAGGATGCACGAAGTCAGGATAATCTACCGAGTCAGTGGAATCAGTACCCTTATCTAGCACAGTGATACCCTTCCCTGTTAATAATGTCTTGATGGCATCCTTATATGGAAACCCCGCATGATCACATCCAATGGCAACTTTCATAGTTTATCCTTGAAGGCCAGATACCTGATAGGCATCAAAGCGTGCTTTTAATTCATTTACGTATTCAGTATCTCCTTCGGAAGTAGCCAATCGAATTAATTCCTGCACCACCTGCAATGCCTGCGATTGATCACCAGCGAATCCGCTATTCAGATCTTCCTGGCTCAGGCTTCGATAAAAGCGCAGGTGTTCCTCGGTTTCTTTTGCCAGGATCTGCATGTGTGGCTTTGCTTCCTCATAAGCATCTGCCTGCTCATACACCCTAAGCAGGTTGAGAATCCGAACATCATACGGGAAGTTCATATGAGGAAAGACTTCGAAGTACTTGTTTACCAGATCGATCGCTTTCTGAGGTTGTCCTTCAGCAATCAGGTTGTAGGCAGTACGCTCGATCATCGTCTTGTGTGCATACACACTGGGGATGAAGCTTGATGTCACAAACTGATCGTGGGTATCAAAACCTCCCCACTTAAATTTATTCATCACTCTGTCATA
>JAUILM010000335.1 GCA_030432855.1 Bacteroidia bacterium | reverse complement strand
TATGCATCCGGACCAGGTCCAGAGGATTGTGTGAGAAGTCGGCATCCATCTCAAAAATGAAGTCATAACCGTGCTCTAACCCATACTTAAATCCCGCAATATATGCCGTACCTAAACCCTGCTTGCCTTCCCGCTCCAGGAGGTGAATCCGATCGTGTGTTTTCTGAAGTGTTTTGACAATATCTGCCGTGCCATCTGGCGATCCATCATCAACAATCAATACATGAAATGGTGGATCTAACGAGAGCACCGCATCGATGATTTTTGCGATGTTCTCCTTTTCGTTGTAAGTGGGAATAATGACTAATCGATTCGACACGGGATAGGGAATTCTGGATTATTTCTCGATAGGAAAAGTTTGTGGCTCAAGATGTCGCATCAAATCATACACTTCTTCAAATACATCTTCCACGTTGGGTTTGGTATAGTAATCTCCATCGGAACCATAAGGTGTCCGATGGCTTTTGGCTGTAATAGTTCTGGGTACAATCTCCAGGTAATCAAAGCCACCCTGCTTTTCCAGCACCTCTCTCATCATATAAGCAGTGGCTCCACCGGGTACATCTTCATCCATGAAAATAATACGATTGGTCTTTTTAAGTGATTTTAGTATCACCTGATCAACATCAAACGGGAGGAGGGTCTGCACATCTATGAGTTCAACTGAAATACCATACTTAGCCAGTCTACTCACTGCCTGCTGGGCTATCCGTACACAAATACCATACGTGACCAGGGTCACATCGGTGCCTTCGGTCATTATCTCGGGTTGACCCAGTGGCACACAAAACTCTCCCAGGTTGTTGGGCACACGTTCTTTGAGTCGATAGCCGGTCAGTGGCTCTATAATAATGGCAGGATCGGTCGATTGAAGCATGGTTTCATACATGCCTGCTGCCTGCACAAGATTTCTGGGCACCAGGAGATAAATCCCCGGCATACTGTTGACCAACATGCCAATTGGCGACCCGGTATGCCATATTCCTTCCAGCCGATGTCCTCGTGTACGTATGATCGCCGGAGCCTTCTGAATACCAGCTGACCGATAACTGAGACATGCAAGATCATCCACCAGAGGTGCCATAGCATAGACCAGATAGTCCAGGTATTGTACTTCTGCGATTGGTCGCAATCCCCTCATACTCATACCTATAGCCGAACCAATGATAGTCCATTCTCGTATACCCGTATCAAATACCCTTGTTTCACCAAACTCCTTCTGCATTCCCATCATGCCCTGATTGACATCCCCCAGGCGACCTACATCTTCTCCGAATGCAAACAGGTTTTCATGCTTTTCGAAGGCCTTTTTGAAATATTTATTCAAAGCCAGGTATCCATTGACCGACTCGCTTTGCTCGTCATAGGTTGCCGGAACCGGCGGAACCTTTAGTGCAGAAGTGGGTCCTTCAGTATAGAGATGTGTTGAGTACTTTCTCTTAAACTCATCTTCCATTTCCTGCAGCCATCTCCCCAGGGCATCAGTTGATAGTCCCGGATATCTGGCCAGGGCAAAGTACACCTCACGGGCCAGGCTCACTAATTCACTACGGAAAGGACTCACGAGACGCTTTAACTTACGAAGAGCCTCGGTGGCCTCATCATAGGCTGGTGCAAAACCTCCTATGAGCTCGGTCAGCTCTGCTTTGCGTACCAGTATAGGGTCAATGAAGCGTTTCCATGCTCTTGTCTTACACTCCCGGGCATACTCACGCGCCTGCTTTCGAATTTTTTCAAGCAACGCGACGTCAGCCAATCCCACCTTTATGATCCAACCGCCAAAAGCATCAATGCAATCCATCTCCTTTTCCCATCGAATCCTTTCAGCGGGCTTATATCTTTCATGCGAACCAGAAGTACTATGCCCCATGGGTTGGGTCATGTCCTCTACATGGAACAATGCCGGCACATGCTGCTCTCGCACTCGCTTCAGTCCCTGTAAAAACATCTCGCAAAGCCCCACATAGTCCCAGCCTTTCGCCCGATAGATTCTTATTCCACTTCCACTTTCATCTATAAGGAAACCCCGCATTGCTTTGGAGATACTTCCTTTCACTGTCTGATATTTTGAGGGTACTGAGATAGCATATCCATCATCCCAAACGCAATAAGCTACAGGAATTTTTGATACCGCAGCAGCATTTACAGACTCCCAGAAGGCACCTTCGCTGGTACTGCCATCTCCAATCGTACAAATCGTGATCTCGTTGCCCTGTCTGGTGAGTTTTGGATCCCCGATAGCAGGCATCTCACGATATTTCTTAGAGGCCAGTCCAAAGCCAATGGCTCTTCCTACCTGACCGGCTGTACATGAAATATCGCTGGCACTATTTAGTTGATCTGTATGACTAGTCCAGGTACCATCTTCATTTACCAGCTTACTGGCGAAATGTGTCATCATCTGCCTTCCCGAAGAGAAGGGATCATGGTCGCAGTCAGCATACAACTGTGAGAAATAGTCATCCAGTGCCACCTCTCCTTTTGCAAGCAATAGAGTTTGATCACGATAATACCCAGATCGAAAATCACCATCCTTTAAAGCTTTGGCCAGTGCGACCTGAGCTACTTCCTTTCCATCTCCGGTGATACCAAACTTCGCCTTCCCGGTCAGTACCTCTTTGCGGGCCAAAATCGAGGCTGCACGACTGACACAGCAGATATAAAAATCTCGAAGAACCTCCATTCTGAAAGCCTCATCGCCTGAGATCGACTTTTCATTGGTTTCAAGAATTGGTTCAAATGCTATGTTATTCATCAAAAGATTCGAGTTCCTTCTAAGGCTGTTACCGGATATGGCCAGACATATGATTACAAAGATACATCTTTAGATATTTCTTCCATCCTCATATTTAACTAGCGATATATGTGCCAAATTTTACAAGCATTGGGGAACATAATTTGGCGTAGTTTTCGTTACATCTTAGGTAAGGATCAGTCAGACAGAGCGTTTGGGGACTGTAATGTAGCTGATTCTTTTTCTGATTTACATATATAAATCTTAAATTTGAAGATCTAAAGTCACTATACAACATGAAAAAATTAATAAATACAATCTGCCTGCTTGCTTTATTCGTAGGATTAGCTGCTGCTCAGACAGCTACTCCTGCTGCCGATCAGGCGAAAACAGCTGAAAAGGAAGTAAAAGCAAAAGACATCAATGGACCTCAGATGGAGTTTGAGAAGTTAGTGATGGACTATGGCGAGATCGAGAAAGGATCTGAACCTTTGAGACAATTCCATTTTACTAATGTGGGATTAGAGCCGCTGATTATCAAGAATGCTAAAGGAAGTTGTGGTTGTACAGTGCCTGACTATCCAAAGGAGCCTATATTGCCGGGCCAAAGTGCAACCATTGATGTACGGTACGATACGAACCGAATTGGACAATTTACCAAGACAGTCACCTTGACCACCAATATGGAAGAGCCAAAGCTTGTCCTTACAATCAAGGGAAAAGTAAACAATGTCGCTGTAGAAGAAAGTGTTCCTGAGAAAGAAGGATCTATCTTCTAGAACAGTCACATCAAAATATATAAGGCTCTGTATGATCTACATACAGGGCCTTTTTTTTGGGCTTTGCTATCTGGCTGAACTATACATTACCGACCTTGTTCATTACTTTTGAAACTTCAACTGATAAGAGATGATTACGTTACTTTCTCCTGCTAAATCTTTAAACTACGACAAGGTAGATGCTCCACGGACTCAACCCAGATTTAAAGACGACACGATGGAGCTGGTGTCCATTATGAAAAAAAAGAAGGCGGGTGACCTTAGAAAATTGATGTCCATTAGTGAAAAACTGGCCGATCTTAATGTACAGCGATTTCAGGATTTTGAAAAGAGTCATAACGTCAAAAACTCTAAGCAAGCCATGTTTGCTTTCACCGGGGATGTGTATCAGGGGCTCGAGGCGGATACCTTCTCTGAGGAAGAAATCCAATTTGCTCAGGATCACGTGAGGATGTTATCGGGCCTCTATGGACTGCTTCGACCTTTGGATGTGATGCAGCCCTATCGGTTGGAAATGGGCACTAAACTTAAGACCCAAAAGGGAAAGAACCTATATGAATTTTGGGGATCATCAATAGCCAGCATGATTGCCAAAGATTTGAAAAAGGTCAAAAGTAAGGTCATCATCAATCTTGCATCGCAGGAATACTTCAAAGCAGTCGACACGGATGCTTTAGACGCTGACATATATGATATCCATTTTAGAGAGTACAGGGGTGACGAATTAAAATTCATTTCCTTTAATGCAAAGAAGGCACGCGGGTTTATGACCCAGTACATTGTGAAGAACAGAATTACCAGGCCCGAAGACTTAAAAGCATTTGATTTGGAAGGATATTCCTATGCACC
The DNA here is from genome assembly GCA_030432855.1 of Bacteroidia bacterium. Lineage (GTDB taxonomy): Bacteria > Bacteroidota > Bacteroidia > Chitinophagales > Saprospiraceae > JABDMH01. The sequence continues at coordinate 2,270 of JAUILM010000335.1, read as the reverse complement.
GGATCTCTCAACCGAAAAGTCCTTATATTTTATTCGCTAGTTATTATTGAACTACCTTTTCGGAGAGGACTGACAAGTGTGATGACCAGGCTTCAAACTGAAGCCTACACCCGATTTGGGCATCACGATTTTTAGATTTATTTGACTTCGCTTTCTCCCTGAAATGCTGCAAGTTTGAGTGTCAGTATGTGGTATGGGAATACTACTTTTGTCTCACATATGAAGTCAAATATAAAAGCCTTTATTTTTGATCTGGATGGAGTTATTGTAGACACTGCCACATACCATTACAGATCATGGCAACACCTTTGCAAATCATTTGGATTTGAGTTTTCAGAAGCTGACAACGAGCAATTGAAGGGGGCCAGCCGTATGCATTCGCTCGAGATCATTCTGGAGCTTGCAGGTGAAACGCGATCTGAAGAAGAAAAAATTCGAATGTGTGCTGAGAAGAATACCTGGTACCTGGAAAGCATTAAGGAGATCACCAATCAAGATACATTGCCTGGTGTTCAGGCCTTTATCAAGTTAGCCCGGGAAGCTAACTATCTGATTGCTCTGGGGTCCGCCAGTAAGAATGCCATTGCCATCATAAATCAACTAGGGCTCACCTCCTTCTTTGATGTCATGGTTGATGGCAATATGGTCACCAAAGGCAAGCCGGATCCCGAAGGATTTCTCCTGGCGGCACAGAAACTTTGCGTAAAACCAAATCATTGCCTGGTCTTTGAGGACGCAGCAAAAGGCATCCAGGCTGCCCAAAAGGCAGGGATGTACACGGTGGGCATTGGCGATCCACGGCATCTTGGTGCTGCCGATATGGTAATCGAAACACTGCTTAATCAAACTCCCAAAGGCATTCTTGAGCATATTTAACTGAAATCTATCTATGAAGTCCTTTATCAAACATCATCCCTGGAAAATCATTGAGTACCGGTACGATGAGAGCACTCAGCAAATCGCTGAAAGTCTTTGTTCGATAGGAAATGGGCGACATGGTCAGAGAGCTAACTACGCTGAATGTTATACCGGACCTTCGCTTCAGGGTACCTACATTGCAGGGATATACTATCCTGATAAAACCCGGGTAGGTTGGTGGAAGAACGGCTATCCCGAGTACTTTGCCAAAGTACTGAATGCACCTGATTGGTGCGATCTTCACATTAAGATCAATGGAGTAGAACTCGACCTGAATACATGGGAGATTCTTGACTACCAGCGTGCTCTCGACATGCAAAAGGGACTTTTGCAGTTTCGGTACCGTGTACGAATGCCACAATCTAATGTCATCATTGCAGTAGAATCTACCAGACTGTGTCACTATCAGGAAAAAGATCTGGCAATGCTTAGGTATGAAGTCACTTTGGAAACAGGTATCGCGGCAATCGAAATCCAATCGGGAATTGACGGAGATGTCATGAATGCTGATGCCAACTATGATGAACAATTCTGGCATAAGTACCAAACGCGGGAAAGTTCGGATACCATCCAGCTCCGATGCGAGACGAAACGGACTGAATTTGTAGTGCAATATTCTTCATTACAAAACTGCTTCCTCGCGGATACACGACTTCAGCCGATCGATACACGCAATGGCGACAAGAAAATTCGGCATTACTGGTCCTGTGGAATGTCTGAAGGTGATAAGATACGTCTCGACAAATTCACAGGGATACATACCTCCTTCTACCATGCGATCGATGATCTGTGGCAGACGGGTAGCCATGATCTGGAGGACTGGATGATGGTAGGATTTGACGACCTCCTGGCCAGTCATGTGAGATCCTGGCAGCAAAAGTGGCGGCAGAGCGATATTGTGATCGAAGGGGATATAGCAGCTCAACAGGGCATACGTTTCAACATTTTTCAACTCAACCAGACATATACAGGTACCGATCCACGACTGAATATCGGACCTAAGGGTTTTACCGGTGAGAAATATGGTGGTAGCACCTATTGGGATACCGAAGCATATTGCCTTCCCTTTTACCTGTCAACGGCCGATGAAGAAGTGGCACGGAATCTTCTTGAATACCGATATCAACATCTTGAAAAAGCCATCGAAAATGCCGGTTTACTCGGTTTTGAAAAGGGTGCCGCACTCTATCCTATGGTCACCATCAATGGTGAAGAGTGTCATAATGAATGGGAGATCACTTTTGAGGAAATTCACCGGAATGGGGCAATTGCATACGCCATCTATCGTGAAATGCAATATACGGGAAGACGCGACTACCTGGATCAAAAGGGAATCGAAGTGCTGGTAGCCA
>JAUILM010000334.1 GCA_030432855.1 Bacteroidia bacterium | reverse complement strand
TGTCTGGAAACCAACTTACTGTATCATTCGTTGATAATAGTGTTAGATCGAAAAAGTGTATGCCTGACACAGTAACAAACACGACTGAAGAAAGAAGGTTGATTCAATCAGCCTATCGGAAGCTGCTCAAGTCCATCAAGTCACGTATGGATGATGTAGACCGTCGTAACATTCGTCAGGCGTATGAGATCGCAGTAGATGCCCACAGTAAGCAGCGCAGAAAATCGGGTGAACCTTACATCCTGCATCCCATCGAAGTAGCTCGGATCTGCTCGGAAGAGATTGGTCTGGGACCCACAGCTATTGTTGCGGCTCTGCTGCATGATGTAGTGGAAGACACGAATGTGACGCTCGAAGACATCCGCAATAAGTTTGGTGAAAAGATCGCCAACATTGTCGATGGCCTTACTAAATTGAAAAGTGACTTCAATCCCACGACTGCTCAGGCCGAAAACTTCAAGAAAGTACTGAGTACCCTGATCTACGATGTCCGGGTAGTACTGATCAAAATGGCAGACCGGATGCATAATATGCGGACTTTGGGGGCCATGCCTAAGCATAAGCAGTTAAGGATCGCCTCGGAGACCAGTTATATCTACGCTCCGCTGGCACATCGTCTGGGATTGTACAACATAAAAACGGAGTTTCAGGATCTTTGCATGAAGATCATAGAGCGCGACAAGTACAACGAGATCGCACAGAAGTTACAGGAGACAAAGCGACAACGAAATCTGTACGTAAAGCGCTTTATTGAACCATTGAATGCAAAACTTGACGAACTAAATGTAAAGTATCGTATCCTGGGTAGACCCAAGTCGATCTCTTCCATATATAATAAGATCAAGAAGAAAGGTGTCCCCTTTGAAGAAATATATGACCTATTTGCTGTCAGGATCATAGTAGACGTTCCGACACATAAAGAAAAGCCCGTATGCTGGCAGGTGTATTCTATCGTCACTGATGTACACACACCCATTCCGGAAAGATTGAAGGATTGGATTACCACTCCCAAATCCAATGGTTATGAATCGTTGCACACCACGGTGATAGGCCCCAAGGGTCGGTATGTGGAGGTGCAGATCCGGAGCGAACGAATGGATGAAATTGCAGAGCGGGGATTTGCAGCTCACTGGAAATACAAAGAGGTCACTAATCAACAGGACATCTACGAAACCTGGCTGGACAACATCCGGGAGATGATGGATGACGGTGACAAAGATGCCCTGGAATTCGTATCTGACTTCAAGAGTAATCTCTTTAGCGAGGAGATTTTTGTCTACACACCACAGGGTGATATGAAAGTTTTACCCAAGGGAGCTACGGCATTAGATTTTGCCTTCAGCATCCATACGGATATTGGATACCATGCCAATGCTATCAAAGTAAACAATCGACTGGTGCCAATGGGTCATGAGCTCAAAAACGGGGATCAGGTACACGTAAACACCAGCAAACTTCAAAAACCAAATGAAGACTGGCTAAAGCTGGTCGTGACCGGCCGGGCCAAATCCAAAATAAAATCAGCACTCAAAGAGAACCTTAAAAAAGTCGGTGCACTAGGTAAGGAGATACTCGAACGAAAACTCAAACACCTGAAGCTGGATCTGGAGGTCAATGCTGATGCCATCGCCAAGCATTATGGGTTTAAGACCAGACTGAATCTTTATGCTGCCATCTACAACTCACATGTAAACTTATCGGATCTCAAGCATTACCGGGCAGTGCATGGAAGGCTGGTCTTCGAAACACCGAAGGTAAAGCCATCCGCGCAGCCGATTCTACCCCGTAGAGCGTCAAAGAGTAATGGCAGCAAACCACTTCTCCTCATCAATGGTGAGCCCGGAGATCATTATGATTACGATTTATCCAACTGTTGTCATCCGGTACTGGGGGATGACATCTTTGGATTTGTCACTTCGGGAGCCGGCATCAAGATTCACCGGACGGCCTGTCCTAATGCTGAACATCTCATGACCAACTTTGGCTATCGGATGTTGAAAGCAGAGTGGGTAAACGATATTGCCAAAGAATTTGTTGCTAACTTGGTAATCACTGGCGTTGATGATGGTCCTGGTGTTATAGAAAAAGTGACTGGAGCTATATCCAGCAAATTGGGGATGAATATTCGTTCCTTCTCTATCGAAGGAAATGAGGGATATTTTGAGGGGAAGGTAAGCCTGATCGTAAGTAATACCAATCAGCTAAATCAAGTCATAGTGACCTTAAAGGCATTAGATGGTATTTCAACGGTAACCAGAATCGAGTAATTTCAATCAATACGATGGCAGATCAAATAACAAAACCAGATGTAGTCGAGGAGGTAAAGCAGATTTTTGCAGGCCATCTTGAAAAACAGGGATTGCGCAAAACCCCTGAACGATTTGCCATACTGGAAGAAATCTATGGTCGTACAGACCATTTTGATGCAGAAGCTCTTTACATCCATATGAAAAATCAAAATTATCGGGTGAGCCGGGCTACCGTTTACAATACACTGGAATTGCTTGTCACATGCGATCTGATCAAAAAGCATCAGTTTGGCCGCAATCTGGCTCAATACGAAAAGTCACACGGATATAAACAGCACGATCACCTCATCTGTAATAATTGTGGTAGAGTGGTTGAATTCTGCGATCCACGCATTCAGCAGATTAAGGATACCATGGGAGACATCCTGCAATTTAAAGTCACAGACCATGCATTAAATCTATACGGAGACTGTGTCGGTGCCTGTGACAATCCACCCACAAAAGCATAACTTCGCGCGTGTCTCAAAATCTATCCAGATGGTATACTAGGGGATAGATCTTTACTATATTTGCTATTTACCAGATACGTTTAATTCAATAAATGGCTGTAGATGTAATACTTGGCCTTCAATGGGGAGATGAAGGCAAAGGTAAGATAGTGGATTTCCTTGCCCCTCAGTATGATATAATTTGTCGATTTCAGGGAGGCCCTAATGCCGGGCACACGTTGAAATTTGGCGGGAAGAAGCATGTGCTGCATACGATCCCCTCAGGTATTTTCAGAGACAACCTCATCAATGTCATTGGCAATGGTGTCGTGATCGACCCCATCACGCTGGCCAGAGAAATTGATGACGTACTGAGTGCTGGTGTTACATTGGACTCAAATCTCCTCGTAGCTCGCAAAGCACATTTGATACTACCCACGCACCGCATGCTCGATGCTGCATCTGAAGCGTTTAAGGGTGCGAAAAAGATTGGATCAACTCTTCGGGGTATAGGTCCAACCTACATGGATAAAACGGGTCGAAATGGATTGCGGGTAGGCGACCTGGATACTCCCGATTTCAAAGCCAAATATGAAACTCTCAAAGAGAAACATCTGGGACTATTAAAGATATATCCCAAAATTGACTTCGATCTGGCCACTGAAGAAAAAAAGTGGTTTGAGAAAATTGAAGTCCTGAAGAGCTTGCCCCGTATTGATGGTGAATACTATGTCAATGAAGCCCTGAATGCCGGAAAAAAAGTCTTGGCGGAAGGAGCCCAGGGAAGTATGTTGGACATTGATTTTGGTACATACCCTTATGTCACATCTTCCAACACAGTCACGGCAGGTGCCTGCACGGGTCTGGGAATCGCACCCTCCAAAATCGGTGAAGTAATTGGCATTACGAAAGCCTACTGTACTCGCGTAGGATCTGGGCCTTTCCCCACTGAACTTTTTGACGACACGGGAGAAAAATTGGGACAACTAGGTATGGAATTTGGCGCAACTACGGGACGACCCCGAAGATGCGGATGGCTTGACATTCCTCAACTTCGATATACCACCATGATCAATGGAGTGACCCAACTAGTCATGACCAAAATAGACGTCCTGGACTCATTTGAAGAAATCAGTGTCTCGACCGCTTACGAAACCGACGCAGGTAGAGTTGAAAAATTACCGTTTGAGCTTGGCGATGATCTGAAGCCTGTATGGTCTTCCTACGAGGGATGGAACTCAAGCCTGGCCGATGTCAAAAAGTTTGTTGAATTACCACAAAAGGCGCTTGAATACATTGAAGGACTCGAGAAAGAAATTGGTATTGGGTTTTCCATGATTTCCACAGGACCTGAGCGTGAGAAGCTTTTGCTCAGAAATTAGCAATCCTTAAAGCTGCACGGTAATAATGTATTGGTAGTCGAGTGTCTGATCATCGGTTGATATCAGGTCATATCCTGCCTGCTGAAGCTCATGTTCTACCTGATGCATGGCGATCTTTTCTTCCGGTGGTGGGCCATTAGGTATGGATTTCATCTTAAACTCAATGATCACGATTTTTCCATTATCCCGAATCTTTGGCTTCAGTGCTCTGAAATATTCCACACGGTTTTCAATATATACGTATGTATTCACTAGGAGGACCGCATCCACCTCGTCATCATCCAACATTGGATCATCAGGACTAGCCAGACGCACTTCAAACTTTTCCTGCTGATTCTGGGGTAGCAGTGACTTTTTATTCTCCAGAAAAGCGACAAAGTCAGGATCAATGTCTACAGCAATCACCTTTTCGGCATCCGGTACGCATCGGAAGGCAAAGTAGCCACTACCAGCACCAATATCCACCACAGTTTTTCCTTCTAATGGTCCCATTAAATCGATGACCCGCTCAGGTTTTTGCCAGATGTCACGATCATCATCTTCATAGGTCGAGACCTTCTCTTCAAAGTCACCTTCCTGGCTCCAGTTAGCTTCTTCGCCAATTAGGTCATCGTCAGAAATGTTATCTCCAGACCTTTGGGGTGCATTATAACAAGCAAAAACACTGAATGACAGTATAAGTATTATACTCCTGGACAGATATAACATGCAGCTTGTTTTACTATGTCGAAAGATACATGGTCTCCATTAATTGTGCTAATTTCTTTCGCACAACATAAGCACTGCAGGAGGGATTTTGTGTTAGCACGGAAAATGCAATCCAATGTCCGTCGGGCCTTTGGATATATCCGGCATACGATCTGACACCCGATATTAAACCACTCTTAGCATATATGTGACCCCGAGCCCGGGAGTTCTTGAGAAGACTACTTAACGTTCCGGATTGTCCGACAATGGCAAGCGTCGATCTAAAAACTTCAAATCTGGCGGCATCACTATGAATCCAGGAAAGAATCTGTATCATGGATTTTGTGGTAATCGCATTATCCTGTGCCAACCCGGCAAAATCATTGGTCCTAACACCGGTCAATTCAATTCCCTGACCTTCCCAGTACGACGATAGATCTTCAAAATCACCCTGCTGACAAGCGGTGATGCCCAGGGATTGTGCAAAGAGATTCACACTTCGCTGATTGGTCACGGTCGCTATCTCTTGGAGTGAAGGAGAATGCCAGACATCCAACTGAAGGTTATTTTGTAAAGGAACAGGCTCTGCGGTAGATATGGACCCTCCCTGACAAGTGATGGAAACATCCTGCAACCGCTGCATGAGATGATATGACAAGAATTTACCGGGATCTGGCAGAGACCCCTTGATCCGAAATGTACCGCTACCCGGAGGAATAGTCCCCTGCACATAACGCTGCTCCTGGTATGGGCCACCCATGATATAAGCCTGATCTCCACTGCCGGGAGGGCCTGTACGTACAAGGCTCTTTACCTGCAAGTCCGGAACCTCCGGGTATATAGCATCTATGGACACCTTAGTGCCCTCCTGGAAATTCTGCTTAAATCGCAGGAAAAACTGATTATCATGCACATTCAAGCCGGAGTGATAGGCCCCATAGTAATTGCCCAGGTCCTGATAAGGCCAAGTGGGTGCGATCAAATCAGGGGACGTGAGTGAAGCATCTGCAATCACTGATCCTGTCACATGGGATATACCGGCATCCCGAATCTTAGTCACCCAGTGATGCAGAACCTGATCCAGGTTGTCATCAAAATACTGTGAAGCCAGCGTAGGGTCTCCTCCCCCGACAATAACGATATCACCAAAGAGTGTATCCTCCCGGATTGTCCCTGACGCAGTCAATTCAGTCTTAAATTGGAAGTCTGAACCCAGAACCTCCATTGCCATCGCCGTAGTCCAGATCTTTAAGGTAGACGCAGGTGGCAAAGCCTTTTCAGCATCAAGGTTATAGAGGGTTTGCCCGGTAGTGAGATCCAGGACACTGACACCCACACTTGCAGATGAAAAACAGGGATCTTGCAGGATCTTGTCAATTTTCGAAGGAAGGTCACTCTGCCACGATCTGACAGATAGCGATATCAGCAGAGTGGCAACACACCATTTGATCATAACTTAATGATTTCTGACTCGTAACCGATATTGAATAATGCATCTCCCTGATGAACCACGGGTGTATTATTGTGTCCCAAAATGTAGCCATCCCGAGAAGCGACAACGGGTACACGAATGCTACCTGATGGATCGTATATGCTCCCCAGCGTCTCCCCTTTTACTATTTGGGTCCCGGATTTCTTTGACCATATGAAAATGCCGGCCTGTCGCGCCCTGATCCAGGATGTTTTCTTAAAATGAACCATATGCTCAGGTCTCGGATTGTTCACCTCGTGCAGCATATCTTGCCGGGCAAACATCCTGCTAATTCCCTTCATAGCGGTTTCGATTACAAAACCATCCAGCCGCAATGCCTCTCCACCTTCAAACACCAACATTGGTATTTTCTGC
>JAUILM010000333.1 GCA_030432855.1 Bacteroidia bacterium | reverse complement strand
CAGGAAATGGAAATGGTAGCCCAGCTGGGTGGAGAATTTCATTTAAAAAATCATCCGGAATATAATCGTCCCTACAAATTGGGTGATCGTGTAAAAGCGGGACAGCCGTTCATGGAAGTAAAAGACAGGGAGTATGTCAACTCCATTAGTCTTGCATCCAAAGAAATGAATTTGAAGTTGGCTGAGCAGACGTACCTCAAACAGAAATCTGTATTTGAAAAGGGAGGAGTCACCGAGCGTGAACTTCAGAATGCGGAGCTGGAAGTCACCAATGCAAGAAATGATTTAGAAAATGCTCAAATCCGATTGGAGAAAATGAAAATGGATATTCCGATCTCGGGTGTGATTGTGGAATTTCCACACTATACACCCAACAGCATGATTGAGCAAGGAGCTCCTTTGGGAAAGATCATGAATTATTCGAAGATGTACATTGATGTCAATCTACCTGAGAATACCATGCAGGAAATAAAGAAGGGGCAGGTGGTACAGCTAACCAATTACAGCATCCCGAATGACACGCTGGTGGGTACAATCACCGAAATTTCTCCTGCGATTGATGTGGAGACCCGGACCTACCTGGCCAAGGTAAGGTTCAGTAATCCCAACCTCTTAATTCGTCCTGGCATGTTTGTGAAAACACTCATAAAAGTGAATCAGAAAGATGATATCATCATCATCCCCAAAGAAATCATTATTTCTGACCAGGGAGGAAAACGTGTTTTTGTGGTCAAGGAGAATACGGCATTCGAACGCATTATCGAAACGGGAATTGAGAATGAAAATATGATTGAAGTCATCAGTGGTCTGGAAGAAAATGAGCGCTTGGTAGTGAAAGGTTTTGAGACGCTTCGGGATAAATCAAAAGTTAAAGTACTGAAATGAAGAAGCTAACCCGATTTGCGGTTGAGTATCCAGTCACTATTTTGATGGCCGTTTTGGGCATTTGTATTCTGGGGTATATATCGTATACCCGGTTGGGAGTTGATTTATTGCCCGATATAAATGCACCACGTCTTTTTGTGGAAATTACGGCGGGAGAAAAGGCTCCGGAAGAGATCGAAAAACAATATATAGAACAAATCGAGGCGCTCACAATGCGACAACCAGGCGTCACCCAGGTATCGTCTCTCGTCCGTATTGGTTCTGCCCAGCTGACTGTGGAATATAATTGGGACAGGGACATGGATGAGGCCTTTCTCGATTTACAAAAATCTCTGAATGATTATAACCAGGGTGGTGAAATAGAGCGCATTGGTGTTTCCCAATATGATCCTAATAGCGCTCCCATTATGCTGATTGGCATTAGCCATCCGGAAATCAGCAATCTAAACGAAATCAGAAAAGTTGCGGAAAACTATCTAAGTAACGAGTTAGTTCGATTAGAAGGTGTGGCACAGGTCTCTTTGTCAGGTGAACTCGAACAGGAAGTCGCCGTTATGCCCATACCATATAAGTTGGAGGCCTTCCAGATAACCATGGAAGAAATAGCTCAGAAGATCCAAAGCTACAACCAGAATATTTCAGGAGGTACGGTCCAGGAGTTTGGCTTCAATTATACTGTGAAAGGCGTCGGCATGTTGGAGACGGAAGACGATTTTAATCAACTGATCGTAGGGTATAAGGAAGGGCAGACAGAAACCAACGCTACAGATGCTGCGATCAGTTCATCGCAAAATGCTACTTCAGATAAAAAGTCTCCCATCTATTTGAGGGATGTGGCTGAAACTACCTTCACCAATAAGGACCCTAAAAATATTGTTCGCGTAAATGGTCGCCGCTGCATTGGATTATCCATATACAAGGAAAATAAATTTAATACGGTCAAAGCAGTAGAGGAGATATCTGCAAAGCTGGATGACATTCGCAACGCCTTACCGGGTTACGAGTTTGAAGTGATTTCTAACCAGGGTACCTTCATCCGGAATGCCGTGGATGAAGTGCAGGAAACGGCATTAATAGGCATTGGATTAGCTGTTGTGGTTTTATTCCTATTTCTCCAGCGAATAGGCACTACGTTAATTATTAGTATTGCTATCCCGATTTCCATTGTGGCCACATTCTCTTTGATGTATTTCAATGGACTCACCATTAATATAATGACGCTGGGGGGACTCGCACTAGGAGCCGGTATGTTAGTAGATAATGCCATCGTTGTTCTCGAAAACATTTTTAGAAATCACGAGTCAGGAACGGATGTTAAATCGGCGGCCATCAAGGGAACGGCTGAGGTAGGCGGAGCTATCGTGGCTTCGACGCTTACTACGATTATCGTTTTCCTGCCGGTGATTTATTTGCAGGATGCTGCGGGAGAACTATTTAAGGATCAGGCCTGGACGGTGGCATTCTCATTATTGTCATCTCTGTTTGTAGCCATTTTTGTGATACCCATGCTGTATCATCGATATTATAGAAAACGCACCTTGCCCGCAAAGGCAAAATCTGTACAAATATCAGGATATGGTAGGTTGCTCAGTAGTCTCTTGAGATTTCGATGGATTGTTATTTTGTCGGCGATTTTGTTGGTCGCTTTCGCTGCATATATTTTTCCTTCAATAGGTACTGAATTTATGCCCAATGCCACCACCAATAAATTTAAAGTAGATGTAGAAATGCCAGAGGGAACAGTCCTGGCCAGAACTGCATCGACGGTCAGTAGTGTGGAGGAAATAATCGAAGAGGGATTGGGGGATGATTTAAAATTCGTTTATAGTCATATTGGTCCTAAAACGGATCCGGGAGGAGGGCAGGCAGCTGTTTTTCAGGGGGAACATACGGGTACCCTTGAAGTCGCTTTGACAGATTCGACCCAATTGGGAACGAATAAAGTGATTGCCGCCCTTGACCAGGCCATGCGTGGAATACCTGGTGTCAAGTTTTCTTTTTCACCCGAGGTATCATCTCTAAGTAGCATTCTTCGTACAGAAGAATCTCCCTTAATTGTGGAAGTTAAAGGAGCTGATTTAGAAACCATCGAAACATTAACGGAAGTGGCCATGGAAAAGATGGGTATGATACCGGAATTGTTGAACCTGCGTACTTCCATCGAACAAGGTGCTCCTGAAGTGGAGGTTCTTTTCGACAGATTTAAGTTGGGTCTCTATGACCTGGATATGAATGATGTGGTGTCTCAGATTCAGGGGCAGCTAAGAGGGAGGAATGTGGGTAGATTGGAACAATCTGGCGAAATGATTGACATCGAAATGCAGTTACCCCTTCAAGGTATCAAGGCATTTGAAAGTATGCCGATAAAAGGAGGCAATAAATTATATCGACTGAACGAAATTGCCACTTTAAGAACTTCAACCGCCGCAAAAGAAATTCATCGTCGAAATCAAAACCGAATTGGGAAAGTGTATGCGCAAGTGGAAGAAGGAGAGCCGTTGGAATTCCTGGCGGAAAAAACAAGAAAACAATTACAGGAGATTGAGCTGCCTCCCAACTACAGTATTACGGTAGTTGGCGATGAGGCTCGACGGCAAGAATCGTTGCAGAGTTTGACTTTTTCGTTAATCCTCTCCATCATTTTGGTATACATGGTGATGGCATCGCAATTTGAATCCCTGCTTCATCCCTTCACCATATTATTGACCATTCCTTTAGCGGTTGTGGGTACGATTGCCACCTTTTATTGGCTGGAGATGCCACTTAATATCATGGCGATTATTGGGATTATCATGTTGGTGGGTATTGCCGTGAATGACGCCATAATTCTCGTGGATCGAATCAATCAGTTGAAGAGAGGCGGCCTGGAAAGATATGATGCCATAGTGCAGGCGGGGCAACAGCGGATACGACCTATATTGATGACAAGTCTTACCACCGTGCTGGCACTGTTGCCGCTTACTTTTGGATTTGGGGAAAGTGCTTCCTTGCGGGCACCTATGGCATGGGCTGTAGTTGGGGGATTGGTTACTTCCACATTATTGACTTTGGTGGTAATTCCTTGCGTATATGCAGTGATTGATTTTGGAGGAAATAAAACGGAGGGATGACGTCACTGATCCAAAGGAAGGTAACCGTTTGCATGATCTTCATAGGTCTGAGCTTGCTGGGATATATTTCCTACAATCGGTTACAGATTGAATTGTTGCCCAATGCAGAGCTGCCCATGCTCTTTGTGCAGATAGCTGCAGCATCGGCGGTGAGCCCGGAGTACCTGGAGCAGCAGGGAGTGATGCCGGTAGAAGGTGCCATCGGGACATTGGAAGGGGTGGAAGAGATTGATAGTAGAATTCAGGGTAATCAAGCTTTTATTCGAGTCAGTTTCAAGGCAGGCGTTCGATTTAAATATGTTTTTCTCAAACTGCAGCAGAAAATCGATGCAGTAAAAACGCAGCTTCCCGCTGATCTCTTCGTAAATGTTTCTAAGATCGACCTGCAACAATTAAGTAATCAATTTTTAGAATTGGAGGTGCGGGGGAGTGGTGGCACCGATCGATTGCGTACCATTGCTGAGCAGGAAATACGTCCTGCCTTTGAAAACCTCAATGGAATTGCTTCCATCAGTGCCTTTGGAGGGCGGGAAAAGAATCTCGAAATTCTGTTGGATAAAGCTGCCTGTGAACCACACAATATTACACCGGAAACGGTTCGTTCGCGGCTGAGTCAAAATTCTGGTAGTCGGACATTAGCCGGCTATTTATATGAAGGCCAACGTCGATATTTTATCCGAACAGCTTCGGAATATACCGCATTAAAAGACATTGAAAATATTGTCATGGCCCCGGGCCCCATCCTATTGAGTGATATAGCGCAAGTGTCTTTTGGAGTGGACGAAGGTACATCTATCAGTCGGGTAAATGGAAAGGATGCCATCTCAATGACTGCAACAAAAGCTTCTCAAGCCAATATTATTGACCTCTCACATCGATGCCAGGCATTAATTAATAATCTCAATGAGCAACTCCAACCCAAAGATGTACAAGTCGTGATTCGACAGAATAGGGCTGACGAAATGGAGGAGAATATTAATCAAATCATTAACCTTTCATTGATCGGAGGCTCCCTGGCTATTTTGGTGCTGTGGATTTTTCTCAAGGATCTACACCTAATTTCTATTATAGCGGTCTCAATCCCGGTATCCGTACTGGCAGCTTTCAATTGGTTTTATGCGACCGACATTAGCATCAACAGTCTTACACTGATCGGGATGGCATTGGCTGTAGGCATGTTATTAGACAACAGCATCGTTGTACTTGAGAATATCTATCGCCTGGTTTCTGAAGGCAAATCGACCCGGGAAGCGGTGACAAAGGGAATGACCGGCGTTGCTAAGGCGATATTAGCGGCAACACTTACCACGATCACGGTCTTTTTGCCGTTTATTTTTTTCGGTAATTACCTGCTCAATATTATTGGTAAAAATATAGGGGTATCCATTATTTCCACTTTAATAATGTCCCTTTTGGTGGCACTTTTATTGATCCCAGTTCTCGCCGCATTAGCACTTAGTAGCACGCCGAAGAAAAGAAATTCGGTCTTCAATCTATCCAAAGTAAAAACCAGGACGGAGAGGATATATATGGTTTTATTAAAAAGTAGTTTACGCAGTCCCGCATGGACGATTGTTGGAGGTCTACTACTTTTTTTTATAACCACTTTCACGGTACTGGCTTTAAGTATTAATGTTTTAGAAGAAGTTGAAACAGACCAGATTGATGTGTTTGTAACGATGACCAAAGGCAGCACGCTGGAAAATACGGATAAAGTTGTGCAGGAGGTTGAATCTCAATTGGCTGATATCGAAGAAGGTGCAGATGTGAGTAGCCGAATCCGAGAGGAAGACGCGGTGGTAACTCTCAGCCTGAAGAAGGACTTTGAGGACATCAATGATCGATCTTTTAATGAAATCAGAGCGCAAATCGAAGAGGGAATGCGTCGTATCGGTGGTGGAACGATTAGTTTGACGGCGGGAAGCAGTGACGGTGAAGGGGGTGGTGAGGATCTGGGAGGGATGGGTGCTATGGGTGCGTTGATGGGTTTTGGAAATAATCAGGAGCGCATCTTGATTAAAGGGGAGGATTATTCTCTTTTGCAAAGAGTGGGTCAAGACCTGCTCTACTATGTGCAAAGCCTGAGTGAAACAAGAAGTGCCAATTTGAGCACACGAGGGAGTCGACCGGAGGCGCTATTGGCCTTTGATCCTTTGTCCATGGCCAGAAATGACATTGTTCCTGAGAACATTGCCCTGGCGCTAAGAGATTTTGGTCAGGAGACACCAGCCGATGTCAGCTTTAAATATGCGAATGAAGATTACAATATCATCGTGCGTGAAAGCGAAACGCAGGAAACAGGATTCCAAAGGAAATCAATGGATGATTTAAGAGAATTGGAAGTCACGGATCAACGAGGCAGAATTCATAAAATGAAAAATATTTCTGCCATAAGAACGGCGCAAGGTTCGGATGATATTAGACGGATCAATCAGCAAAAGCAAATTGAGCTTACCTATGCACCTTCCCGACAAGCGGAACAATCCAAAGAATTACTGGATTCCTATAAGGAAAATATTAGTGCGCTGATTGCACGATATCCTCTTCCTCCCGGGGTGGCGATCGAATTAGTTGATGCACAAAGTCCACTCAAGGACTTTAAGCCATTAGTGGGTGCGGCAATACTTTTGATATTCATCATCCTGGCATCCGTTTTTGAATCGCTTTCAG
>JAUILM010000332.1 GCA_030432855.1 Bacteroidia bacterium | reverse complement strand
CATCCTGAACGCCATCTCATATTGAGCCACGCGAGCTTTGATTTCCGGATCTTCAAACTGGTCAAATTGTAGATCCTGCAGTGATTTTAAATCGTCCAGCTGATTCCTTCTGGACGCAGCAGTGACTCCGGGTGGATTGTCCAGATATAGCACAGGATTATTTCCTGCCCGAAATTGTACTCCCTGATGTTCAGATGGGAGAAATCCACTACCCCATGATCGGGCATAGAGGGGTTGGCCGGTCTTATCTTTAGTGACCAGCACTATGAAAGACGGTAGGTTTTCGTTGTCCGTACCTAGTCCATAGCTCATCCAGGCACCCATGGATGGACGGCCTGGCAGTTGTGAACCAGTTTGGATGAAAGTGACTGCAGGGTCGTGATTGATGGCTTCGGTGTACAGGGATTTAACAAAGCAAAGGTCGTCGACGATTTCAGAAGTATGGGGCATCAATTCACTTACCCAGGCACCAGAGTCTCCATGTTGCTTGAAGGAAAAGGGAGAACTCACCAGGGGAAAAGTACTTTGTCCAGCTGTCATTCCCGTGAGTCGCTGTCCCTGACGGACAGATTCTGGTAGTTCTTCTCCATGGAGTTTGGATAGAAGGGGTTTGTGGTCAAAGAGGTCGATCTGTGAGGGAGCACCGGATTGAAAGAGATAGATGATCCGCTTGGCTTTAGGTGCATAGTGGGGCTTCGGGCCTGCCTGTGCACCGGCAGAAAAAGGACTCAGGAGATTGGAGATCGCCGCGGCACCCAGTCCCAACGAAGTGCGTGTCAGGAAGTCCCGTCTTGTATATTGTCCGTGTTGATCTTTACAATGGTGATGCATGTCTTTACTCCTTTGATAGATTAACGTTTGGTATACGATTCATCATGATTTAAAATCGTACTTGCTACCATCGACAGCGCTGCGATTTCATGATCTCTATTCTTCACACTTGGCCGGTATTCTCCTGTTGTCAGTAAAGAATCAGCAGCCATGGGATCCGATTGAAAATGTTGCAGATGGTTTTCGTAAGACCGTGCCAGTAGTTCCAACTCCTCATCCTGGGCGTTTCGTCCCGTCGAAAGCCGAAACATCATATTTATATTTTCAGATAGATCCTCAGAGGATTTCATCACTCTGTCAGCCATAGCTACCGCAGCTTCCACGTACTGAGGGTCATTCAGTAATACCAGTGCCTGCATGGGTGTATTTGTCGTTTCCCGGCTTAATCTACATACATCCCGGCTGGGCACATCAAATACGGTCATGGATGGAGGAGGTGAAGTCCTTTTTATGAATGTGTAGAGGCTTCTTCGATAGAGATCTTCTCCATCGCCTTGATTATATCTTAATAATATATAGGAAAAAGTTCCTTTTTCAATCCAAAGACCATCCGGCTGGTAGGGTCTGACACTCGGACCACCGGTTTTTTGTACGAGAAGGCCACTGGCGGCCAGGGCATTATCCCGGATAAATTCGGCGGGCCAACGATAGGAGGGAGATCTCGATAGGTAAATGTTTTCGGGATCCTTTTTTAGATCGGTTGCAGATCCTTTGCTGGACTGACGATAGGTAGCCGACATGACCATTTGTTTTAAGAGGTAATTGAGGTCCCATCCGTTTTCCTGAAAGTCAACTGCTAGCCAATCTAACAAATCTGGGTGGCTGGGGAGCATACCCTGATTGCCAAAGTCATTGACGGTCTTCACCAGGCCAGTGCCAAAGATCATCTGCCAGTACCGATTGACAGTAGCACGGGCTGTGAGTGGGTGATCCGGATGAAACAACCACTTTGCCAGTCCCAGACGGTTGGTTTCTAGCGTGTCAGGAAAGGAAAGTATGGCCGCTGGTGTCGCAGGCTGCACTTCTTCTCCCGGGGTGTTGTATTGTCCTCGATTTAAGATATGTGTTGGTCTGGGTGTTGTCATCTCCTCCATGACCATCAGTTCTTCCAGTGTGTCCTGGATCTGTATCATTTCTTTGAGAATTCCGGACCTCCTATCACGTAGTTTCCTGATTTCTTCCGACTTCGTGATTTGATGATCTAAGTAGTCCTCTTCAGTAAAATGTGCTTTTTCAACATCACCGAGATAGGCCATTTCAAGGTGGGAAAGACGTCGATTGTACACATATACCTCATCCACCGCCCCGTGATAGATCCCATTGTCACCGGTGAAGGCACGGAAACTCTTGCCTATGCGTAGCGGCCTGTTTTCGGGGACATGCGATGCAGCTACAATAGGTCTGATGTTCCTAGTCAGTCGGTCATACTTTATGGATACATCAACTTTTTGACCGTTTATAAAGATCTTACCTCCACGGGCTTTTCCGGATCCATCATAAGTAAATCCAACTTGTTGCCATTGCTCAATAGCGACAGGATCATTGGACCGTACATGGAGATAATTGTGCGGTAAGGCATTAATCAGTCGCAAGTTCAAATGGAAGGAAGTATCCAGGTAAAAGTCCCAGCCTCTCCAGAAATTGTTCTTATTTCCTGCATTGCCAATGAGTACTTGGGTGTTATCCGATTTTTTGGTTTTAGGTTTTATCCATAGACTTACAGACATTGGTATTTCAACGTCAATGGTACCGGGTTCTGCGAGGGAGACTTCATCGTACCCTTTGCCTAATTCGATCGCTTTACCCTTCTTGCCTTCTACGACCACAGGTGCACTGCCTGTCGTCACCTTTGCATTTCTGTCAAATACGTAACTGTTCTCACCCTTGGTTCGATAGGTGTCCAAGGGTAGATAGAAGGTCGCGCCATCAGGCTTGACGCTCTGTTGAGTCTTTTCTTGGTTCTCCTGAGACAAGGTCGAGACCTCGTCATTCATTTCCGAGTTTAGTTGGGCCAAAAGAACTTTAAGACTGTCTATATGTGCCTCGGTGACATCATCCATAAGAGGTATAAGGGGACCGTAATTCCCATCATCCCCCGTCATACCCAATTCTCTTTGATTGTTGAAGAATGCCGATAGCTGATAATACTCTTTGGTCGAGATGGGATCAAATTTGTGATCGTGACATTTTGCACATTCCATCGTCATGCCCATGAAGGCGGTGGCGGTTGTATTGGTGCGGTCTGCCACATATTCTAATCGGAATTCCTCATCGATAGCTCCTCCTTCAGCTGTCATGGGATGATTTCGATGAAATGCGGTGGCGATGATCTGATCTTTTGTGGGATTAGGGAGCAGATCACCGGCAAGCTGGAGGGTGACGAACTCATCATAGGGCATATTCTCCCGGAATGCATCTATCACCCAATCGCGCCAGGGCCACATGTTTCGCCAGCCATCTGCATGGAGACCATGCGAATCAGCATATCGGGCGAGATCCATCCATTCCATGGCCAATCGCTCGGCGTAGGCATCAGACTGAAGCAGCGAGTCCACGATTTGCTCATAATGGTCCAGTGTGGGGGAGGCTTCAAATCGAGCAGTAGTTTCCGGGTCTGGGGGCAAACCCGTCAGATCCATATGTACACGTCTGATCAGTCGTTGAGGATCGGCTAAAGGGGCCGGAGACATGCCTTGTTCTTCGAGTTTTCTTCTCACGAACGCATCAATGGGATTAGAAGCATCATCATCAAGTTCGGGTACTTCTGGTTTCTCAGGCTTTATAAATGCCCAGTGCTTTTCGAATGTTGCTCCCTGATCGATCCATTGCACCAGCAAGGCCTTTTCATGATCTGTTAGTAACGTTTTAGTAGTCGGTGGAGGCATCATAAGCTCCGGGTCATCCACGAGGATACGCTCTACCAGGCTGCTTTTACCCAGAGATCCCGGGACAACAGCGCGGTGGCCACTTTCCAGCACTTTTTTTGCCTCTTCGGGTATGTCAAGTCGCAATCCTCCTTTACGGGTTTCCTCATCAGGCCCATGGCATGCGTAGCATCGGTCAGAAAGCAGGGGCTTTATGTGAAAGTTGTAGTCTACCACATCTGGGATAGACACCATGGCCAGGTCTACCGCCTCGGGTAGTGAGGGACGACATGATAGAAATGGGATGAGCAGAAATAAGACGCTAAGTGATCTCATGTAGTTCCGGTACTTTGCAGTTGTCCCTGAAATTAAAGGAAAATGGGCATCTTAGAAAGTATGCCCTGAGCTTTCTTTTCCTGGAAAAAAAAATTGAAAAAAAATCCAGCTGATCGAACTAATTCAAACCGGGTATCGTTATGACACCAATTAACGAAAGAAACCACTTCTATAGAGTTATACATCTACCTTATAATGCTCTGATCGCAAGAGCCGAAAGAATTAGCCTCTTTTTAATTATTGTATAACTTAAATTTTCAATTTTATGAAGTATCAAAATGATGGGTATCACGATGCCTCTGGTGTGTCTGCGTTTAAAAAGCTCGCATGGGTTTTAGGTGGTCTGCTGGCCATAGCCTTCTTTGTAGCTGTACACTATGGTGTGAAGAGCAAGAAGCTTGAGCAAGAAAGATCCACGATGACCATGAGCATGGAAGAATTGGATGCACAAAAGGTATCACTGGAGGGCGAGTTGATCAATCTGGATAGCTCGTATCAACTACAGATTTCCGAAAATCAGGAACTCACTGTTACATTAGAAGAGCGTGTCAAAGAAGTTGAAGACTTAAAAGCACGTGTCTGGACAGCCAAGCAAAAATTGGCCAAGAGTGAGGAAGCGAATGCGGCAATCAATGAAAAGTTGGCTCAACTCGAAGAGCTGAAGACAGGTCTGGAAGGGGACATAGTGGCCCTTAAAGAGACAAATCTTGAACTGATCGATGCTAATACACAGATGGCAGCGGATCTTCAGGTGTCTAAAGCAGAAGCCGTAGCGCTTAACGAGAAGCTGGCAGAAGTCAGTGAAAGAAACGATAAGCTGGTGCAACGACTATATACAGTAGCGCCCGCAGGTTTTGTAGCTAAGAATTTTGCGGTGACCGCACAACGTCGAAACAATAAACTCACTGCCAAAGCTAAGCAGGCAGAAATGATCAATGTATCATTTGATGTAAATGACGTTCCAAAGGAATTTCAAAAAGATGAAGAAATCTACCTGGTACTGACGACCTTTGATGGCAATCCTGTTGATGTAGTACAGGGCAAGGAAGTTCAGGTGAAATCAAATGAGCCTATCGCCATTAAGGCAGTAGACGTAGAGCAAACTACATTGAGTGACAGACAAAACATTGCTATGTCATTTGATGCGGCTCGTGATCTTGAGTCAGGCATGTACAATTTGTTGGTATATGCAGATCATGGATTCCTGGGAGCTACCACTTTCCAGTTGCAATAGATTTAGCTAGAATATCAATATATAAGGGCCATTCTCGATTGAGGATGGCCTTTTTGTGTTATACCTATTTCGCTGATGGCATGGCCTTTGTAAGCATATAGTTACCATTTGAGAGAGTTTCAATGGTAACCCCTTATTCCAGACGACGCAGACTCGAAACATTTTTTAAATGACGCACAGAAAGAGAGTTGGCTTCGTGCTGACATACCTGGTATTTGGTTGTATTATAGCCGCATTATGCCAGGAAGAGACACATGCCAGGCACCAACATTCGCTATTTTGCAATGTACCACCTGATCCTTCAATAAGGACCATTGAACAACCTGATGGATCGTCCCTGCATTTCTATATCGTGGGCGGTCAGGCTGTTTCCTATCTGGAAACATTGGATGGCTTCACCATACAGAAAGATGCATCCGATGGATACTTTAAATATGTTATATCGGGTAGGGATGGTGATTTGTATCTTACGGATGTCAGAGCAGCTGATGAGGATAAGCGTTCAGCTCAGGAGTGGGCCGTACTTCGAGCCATATCCAAACATGCCAGGTATACTGGAAAACCCCTGTCTCAAAGACTGACCTCGTACAGTAATGTCAGGATTGGTGCTGGAGCAGCACCTTCTCCCAATGGAGTATTTCCTTCCACAGGAACACGAAAGGCACTCTTACTGTTGATTGATTTTCCAGATGAATCCAATACGTTTTCCAGCAGTGCAGTGGACGACATGGTAAATAAGCCTGGGTATAATGTAAATGGACAATCGGGTAGTTTCAGAGACTACTATATAGACATTTCTTATGGAGCTTTGACTATTAATACAGATACATACGGTTGGTACACATCTAATCATAATAAATCATGGTACGGTTACGGAAATGGCTACCAAGTGGCGACGGACCTGGTACGCGAAGCAGTTGATGCGGCAGAAAATGCTGGTGTGAATTTCGCGCAATATGATGGAGATGGCGACAATAAAGTCGATGTAGTGATGGTCATTCATGCCGGTCGGGGACGGGAAGAGTCAGGAGATGATGATGACATCTGGTCCCATCGATGGGTATTGTCTGGGAATGGGAATGCAGTGACATATGATGGAAAATATATCAACGATTACATCATTCAACCTGAGAAGTACGGATCAACCAACATAAGTAATATAGGAGTCTTCTGCCATGAGTTTGGACATGCTCTGGGTTTACCTGATTTGTATGATACGGATTACAGCTCCAATGGATTAGGTAAATGGTGCCTGATGGCCAGTGGTACCTGGAATAATAGTGGCAGGACACCCGCGCAAATGTCGGCCTGGTGCAAGTCTGAATTAGGATGGATGACTCCTCAGGTCCTGACGGGTAATGGCACTATCTCAGACATGAATTATAGTGATGTCGAAAATGAAAGTTATCGGTTC
>JAUILM010000331.1 GCA_030432855.1 Bacteroidia bacterium | reverse complement strand
TCAGCCCCTCTCTTACCGACTTCACCCGGTGAAGTCGGTAAGAGAGGGGCTGATAAAAATGAAAATACCGCGAGTACCTGGAAGCGTCAGCTGGCAGCCATCATGTTTACAGACATTAAGGGCTACACGTCGCTCATGCAAAAGGATGAATCGCAAGCCGTTGCTTTCCGGGAGAGACATCGAGAAGTGTTTGATGTCACAACCCGAAAATATAATGGACGGATCCTCCAGTACTATGGTGATGGCACCCTGAGTACATTTCCCAGCGCTATTGATGCGGTGCAATGCGCTATCGAAATGCAACTGGCATTCACCAATGAGGAACCCAAAATCCCCATACGAATAGGTATCCATCTGGGAGATATCATTGTGACCGGCGATGAAATCATTGGAGACGGCGTCAATATCGCCGCACGTATTGAATCGTTGGCCGCAGCAGGGACGGTCTACATATCAGAGAAAGTCCGAGATGAAATAAAAAATCATACGGAATTTCTTACTGCTTCCAAAGGAGTGCATACGCTGAAGAATGTATCAAAGCCCATGCACGTATATGCAGTCTCCAATCATGCACTGGGAGGACTCACCATTTCTGAAAACCCGGCTAGTCCGAAGGTAGGAGCTAAATCCAACGTAAAGTGGATCGTTGGATTAGTTGGCATTCTCCTCTTACTTGTCTCAGCCTACGCAGCTGGATTTTTTAGTCGGAAATCACCTAATGCTCCAACAGCAATAGCTGAAAAATCCATAGCTGTCTTACCTTTTAATAATGAAAGCAGTGATTCATCTAATCTATATTTTGTGAATGGACTGATGGAGTCCACTTTGACCAAACTCCAGAAAATCAAAGACCTGCGAGTAGTCAGTCGGTCTTCAGTAGAAAGATATCGATCCACAGACAAGACGATTCCGGAGATCGCCGAAGAACTCAATGTTAACTACTTTGTGACTGGTAGTGGTCAGAAAATTGGCGATCAGGTACTTCTTAATATCCAACTAGTTGAAGCTTTCAATGACCATCAGATTTGGGCAGAACAATACAGTCGGGAAGTAGTAGACATTTTTGACCTGCAAAATGATGTGGCTCGAAATATTGTGGGGTCGATCGAAGCCATTGTAACTCCATCAGAACTTGCTCAATTGGAGAAAAAACCAACGGAAAACCTGCAGGCCTACGACTATTATTTGCAGGCCTTGGACCCATTTTTTTCCAGAACAAATGAAGGACTTCTTGAGGCTATAGGATTATTTGAAAAGGCGACGGAAGAGGATCCGGAGTTTGCTCTGGCCTATGCCAATATCGCCATTGCATACTACCTACTCGAAATGTTTCAAATCGAGAAGGAGAACACCGAAAAAATAAATATCTATGCGGATAAAGCCTTGCTTCTTGATCCCAGGTCTGCCGAAGGTTTGATAGCCAAAGCGTTCTACTACATACAAATAAGGGACTACACACTTGCCTTGCCACACCTTGAGAAGGCTCTCGAATACAACCCCAATTCCTCCTTAGCGCTTCAAATGCTTGCTGATTTCTATCATCGCCTGGTACCTGATACTGAAAAATATTTAGAATATTCTTTGCAAAGTGCACAGCGTAATGTCGTGACAACTGACTCCATCACTCAAAGCTATCTCTACGTACAACTGAGTAATGCTCTGGTGACAACTGGCTTTGCAGATGAGGCCCTGAAGTATATTAATTTGGCGCTAGACTACAATGCTGAGAACTATTATGCACCACACCTGAAAGCATTTATTCTGTTTGCGAGGGATGGTAATATACCCAGGTCCAGAAATCTGCTAATTAAGGAATGGCAGAAAGACTCAACGCGCATTGACATTTTACAGGATATCGCCAAACTATATTATGGCCAGGAAGATTATGACAGTGCGTACTACTATTTTAGGATTTTTGTCGACGCAAGGGAGGATGCCGGCTTGGATATCTATGTAGGGGAAAATGCAAAAATTGCCAGGGTATATAAGGAAGTGGGCTTAGATGATAAGGCCAAAGAATTATTTAGTGATTTTTCCGCATACTGTGAAGCTGACCAATCTTCATATCGCAGTATCAATCTGGCATTGAAGTATGCATATGAACAAAAGTTCGATCTGGTTCTGGAGCAACTTAATATTTTTTCCGACATAGATAATTTTCAGTATTGGTATATACTGACCGAAAATGAACCACTCTTCAAACCCATTAAGGACGACCCTGAGTTTGTGCGCATCATGCAAAAGATCAAAGACCGGTTTTGGGAAAAGCAGGCCAAATTAGAAAAGCTATTGAAAGAAAAAGATCTGGTTTAAGATCAATAATTTTTTTTATCTCAAGTAGTTAGCTATCTAGACTATAATCATCACCGATCAGTTCTTTGTGTTCTGAAACGGGGTTCGCCTGTTTAATAATTTCCGTACATTGAATAGGACGTAAAGATCTAAAAATGAAATCGAATAAAACGAACCCTTCCCGCCGTAAATTCATCAAGCATTCGACATCGGCAGCCGCCGGATTCCTGATCGTACCGCGATATGTGCTGGGAGGCAAAGGATATACTGCTCCCAGTGATATGGTCAATGTGGGGATCGTGGGAGTTGGAGGAAGAGGCAGACAAAATGTGGCTAACCTGCTGGCACTGGAAGATGTGCGCGTATCCTGCATGGCCGATCCCGCTGAATATTGGGATCTCTCAGAGTTTTACTACAGAAGTTCGGCCGGTCGTGGACCCGTATCTGACATGATCGATCAGCATTATTCAGAAAAGGAAATGGCGGGCGATGTGAAGGAATACGAAGATTTTCGCGTCATGCTTGAGCAGGAGTCTGATCTGGATGCCATTCTATGTGCCACCCCTGATCATACACATGCCTATGTCTGTGCCCTCTCTATGCGCGCCGGCAAACACGTCTATTGTGAAAAACCCCTAACACACAATATCTGGGAAGCCCGGCTACTCAAGTCCCTCGCCGAAGAGACAGGTCTGGCTACCCAAATGGGTAATCAACGGCACAGCTCGTCTTCCCTCCGGGATGTAGTGGAGATTTTAAAGGCTGGAGTGCTTGGAAAAATCAAGGAGGTGCATGCCTGGGTGCCAGCTACCCGATGGATTGTAGACTTGAAGGAAATACCGACGAAAGAACGCACACTACCTCATGGATTCAATTGGGACTTGTGGCTGGGTCCGCGTGCGATGCGACCTTTCCATGATTATTATACTCCGGTCAACTGGCGGGATTTCTGGGATTTTGGATGTGGTGCCCTCGGAGACTTTGGGTGCCACGATATGGATGCTCCGGTCTGGGGTCTTGACCTGGATATGCCTGCCACAGTTGAGGTCAAGCCAGCTGGGTTTAGTAATGCAGAAATTACACCCTATGGTGAAATTGGATACTATGATTTTGATACATCTGACGGTCCATTAAGAATGATGTGGTATTCGGGTGGTTTACAACCTGCCCATCCTGCATTGGCACCTCAAGATTTTAATCTTCCACGACGTGGTGCACTGTATGTTGGAGAAAATGGTATCATGATATCCGGAGGTCAGGATTCTCCACGTTTATTTCCAGAATCATTAGCTAATGATTTTACTCCACCGGAACCCACGCTACCTCCCACTAACGGTCATCACCGGGATTGGATTGATGCAATAAAAGGTGGACCTCAGGCAAGCTCAAATTTTGACTACGCCACTAAATTGACGGAGATCACTTTACTCGGTGTACTTTCTCTCAGACTTGGCGGAGAAAGACTGCATTGGGATGCAGCAGCCATGAAAGTGACTGGAAATTCTGATGCAGATCCATTTATTAAAGAACCGATACGTGAAGGATGGGAATTTTAGCTCTGGTGCCGGGTCTCAGGTCCCAGGTACCCGGCGGTTCCAGTTCCTTTCAAAAAAAGGCAATTCTCCATGAGATCTGGTGAGTAATCGATAGCTGTGATCTTAATTTAATTGCCACTTTGTTGATTTATTGATTTCCTTTCTTAAGAATTTTTTTCCTTTCAATGATTGTCATAGAAGAACTCCATCGTAAAGTCTTCATATTCAGGTTGTGTTATGCCTTTCGCATAATATAGATTCTCTACCTGATTATATTTTTCCAGATATCTACTATTGATTAGTCTGGTTAATTCTGCATTTTGAGTTAATTTTTGACCTTTTATGTCTATGATGGCATCCCCAAATTTAATCTGTCCTACGCCCGTCTTTTCAATTTCGGTAAACCAACTTCGTTTGCTTTTATTCCAACTTCTGGCAAATACTCTTTCATCGACATCTACCATCCAAATCTGCAAAAATGTTTCTCGGCTGGTACCGCCCTTGATTTCGACTAGCGTATGGTTTCTAAGGTATTCATAA
Source organism: Bacteroidia bacterium (assembly GCA_030432855.1). Taxonomy (GTDB): domain Bacteria; phylum Bacteroidota; class Bacteroidia; order Chitinophagales; family Saprospiraceae; genus JABDMH01. The sequence continues at coordinate 2,315 of JAUILM010000331.1, read as the reverse complement.
AACTCTTTGGGAAATTTCATTTTTCAAACTCTTTTTGTGAAGCCATTTCCAGCTCATGGATGGCATCTGTCCTTCTGAAAGATTTTAGTGGTTATTTCAAGTGATTTTACACCTACAGGGTCCAATCATGTTTTCTGCTCAACCGCCTTCAACTTCACAGGACCCGGAATTATCACGCCATGCTACTCAAGTGTATCTCTCCAATCCTCCCGGTCATTAATGAAGGCCAGAACCCAGTCCCAATATTTGGTACCATTGATCGGATAGTCTCGATCATCAATGCAGTGAGATTTACCATTAATAAAAAATCGCTTGAATTGATTGGGGTATTTTGCATTTAGCTCAGCCGAAGTATTGACTAATAGGGATTTGTAGTCTTCAGGCTCCATTCCGAGGAAAGCCTCACCAATAATATGGTCCTTATAGGAGGAAAAGAGCCCAATCTTTATCCTGGGGTCTTCCAACATTTCTTCATACCAATACATCATTTGACCTTCACATTTTTCGCAGTCATCAGGGACTATCTGACTCAAATTCCAGGAGCTATCAATCATTTCCCAAAAGTCCTTATCGGGCCGCATGAGTCCCGGACCACTTTCATTGAGCACGTAGATTGAAGCCGTAGGATAAAGCGCTCTAATAAATCGCAAGTGAATAATAGTACCATAGCCTCCGGCACTGCAACCTGTCAGAAAAATCTTCGAAATATTGGGAAATTTACTGTGGGTAAGCTTTAAGGCTGCCACACTATTTTTGAGTCCATTGTGCCAATGATCAATTTGATCATCCGAATTATAGTCCAGTTCTGTATCCCCCATATAGACAGAACCATCACAATAGGGTATCACCACCTGATGCCAATCTTCACTCAGCCTGGCATCAAGTTCACTGGTAAAATTTGCAGTGAGCACATCCTCATCCGTCGTATTGGGCTTACAACGAACCATACCAGGCCAGCAAGCCCCACCCCCTTGCAACGATATCATCAGATTGTTAGAAGACGCAGGTGCCTTCCTGGTCGATATATAAAATTCACCGCCATAGACACACTTACAGTCCTCCTTTTTGAAGTAATGATTTTGCCAATCAGTGAGGGTTGGATTCTCCTCAGATCTGATGGGTACAATATCTCCATACCTATGCAAAAGAGACTTTTGTGCAGTACAACCGAAAAGGAGGAATAGCATTAAAGTCCAAAAAACAATAAAACCGTTTTTCATCTACGAAGTGATTTACTTGATGTTTTTTTGAAGAATCCCAGTATGAGTCTATGCAATTTCAGCAAACAGTCTTTAAAGTTAAAAAAAGTGAACCCTTTTATAAGTCAGGTTACTTTAGATTTTATTGGCTCTTTTCAACCTGCTATTGTATTCTGGCCTGTCTTTCCATAGTTTAATATATGGTATGTACTCCGGAGTATCCCACCAAAAAAGATCTTCGGGATCAGGTATAAGCAGTCCTTCCGGATAATCATTCCCTTCAACACTATTACTCACAGATTTAAGCCAAGTCTCATAATAATTAATCATTTCTGCACCTACTTTCTGCTCACTGGACAAGATATCCTGGGACTCGACTTTATCCTTACCGATATTATATAGAGCGTATTGTCTTTGCTCAATATCTTCTACTACCAATTTAAAGTCATTTTTAATCAATGCACCCTTGTTATTATATTTGAAGGGAATGGGTTTTTCTCGGGTGCTGGCATCATTATTAAAAATATGATTGATACTGGCACCATCGAAGGGCTCAGTCAATACCTTATCTGAGAGATTCAGAATGGCAGCTATAGTTGGAAATATATCCATTGTGGAAGCAGGGTAACTACTTGTTTGTCCTGCTTCAATGTGTTCAGGCCATTCTATTATACATGGCACCCTTAGCCCTCCTTCATACACACTGCCTTTAAAACCTCTCAACCCTCCGACACCTTCCTTTCCACCTTTAGGTAATCCACCATTATCGCTATTAAACCAAAGGAGAGTATTGTCTGTGAGCGCCATACCCTTTAATGCATTTCTTAATTTTCCAATACTCCTATCTATTTCAACAATCTCTCCCAGGTAGTCTCGGGTACTTGATTCCAGATCAGCTGGGATCTCCTCTTTATCACTCTCCAGTGCAGACCAAGGATCATGAGGACTGCCATACCAAATCACCACAAAAAATGGATCTGCCTTGTTTTTAGAAATATAATCCAGGGCCTGATCTACTATAATTTCGGATGAACTCCCCTCATACTCTTTAATTTCTCCATTGCAGCCCATCAGAGGATCGATATCAAAAAAATTCGTTACAGTTATCCATTCTTC
>JAUILM010000330.1 GCA_030432855.1 Bacteroidia bacterium | reverse complement strand
TGTACCTTATGCTCTTCTTCAAGCATGTGAAGTAGCTTCTGTAGTGTTATGTTTTCTACATCAATGGAAATGATCGCAGACTCTGTCTGTGCAATGGAGGTATGTGAAAAAAAGCACAAACCAATCACTAGACAGAGGTTTCTTCCTTCTTGTAGCCCGGGTAAAAGCAATTTTAGAACTGAGAAAAATCTCTTCCACTGAAGCATCGTATAAGGAGTAATAAAATCCGAATACTAAGATAAAGATCTGGTAGCTATTGATAACAGTACTTATAGAGACCCTAATCAAATGATTGAGCAGGAGATTGAGTCCGTATGTCTTAGGCTATAAAGAAAAATTCGCTGATCCCGGTCCAGCCTGACCGTTTCAATGGGATATTGTGAGATGCTTTTCACCGCCTGATTGCTCTTCAATACTTCCAGAACATTCTGGCAAATATTTTCTCTGATATCCGCTATGAGAAAGAGGTCGTGGTTATATTCCCGTGACCATATTATGTCATTGTCCCTTGAGGATCTCAATTCGGTGGTGATCTTAATTTGATCGTTGTCGATATGCACCTGTCCGCAGAGGATGTAGTCTGCTTTTAGCATTGATCGTATCTGATGATCTGCGATACCCATGGTGCTATGTGCTACAATGGAAGTGCTCTTGTCAGTGACCTGTATATTGGCTTCCAGATCAAGAGCGGATCGTATTTCATCAGAGAGCGCATTACCTACTTCCTGATTCTTATCTATACTGGCTATGAAAGGCATGACTGCTACTGTCTTTTGGGTAGTAGATGTGATAGTGGCGGCCGCCAGCTGGGTCACACCATTCTCGGGTCTGTTGACCAATGAGATGGAAATGACTACGAGTAAAACTACCAGCAGAGCTGACACCCATTTCCAGTTCATATCCCTTACCGGGTTGTATTTCTTAAAGTAGTTTCTCTTTGTGTTGAAATGGGCAATAGAAGGTACGGGTATGCCGGCATTATTTACCGCAAAAATTTCCAGGGGCTCTTCAATATATTTAAACTGATATTGTCCAATGCTTTCGGAGGAAAAAATGTGCTTTTCCTGAAGATTGGCCATAAGATCTTTCGAGAAGAGGATGCTACCGGGAATTCCCATTGATTCTATTCGAGACGCGATGTTTACGGCATCGCCATATACATTACCATCCTGTAGGAGTACATTACCATAGTGTAGACCGATGCGAACCGGTATGTCAGCTCGTTCAAAACCACGTTGCAGGATGCGAGCACATTTTATACTCTCATCAGGTTGGTCAAAAATTGCCAGGCAACCATCTCCATAGAAATGGATGATTCTACCACCGAAGAGATTGACATCGCTTTCGAGTTGATCCTTAAACTGACCTAATTTTTTCAAGGCCAGTGTTTCATCTTCCCGGATCATGGCTGTGTAGCCTTTAATATCTGCAAAGAGTACGACTGATTTTTTACGCTCAGTATGTGAAGCTCTCCTCAGATCATCTGGTTGTGTCATTTTTCAAAAAATTCATATTCACAAAAGGGTCTTTATGAACAATGTGCTACTGAATAAAAGACGCTAATAATCGGGCAGGTGATGCAGGGTCGGCAGTCTTTTCGATTTAAGGCAACTAATATTCGAGGAGTAGGCACATTATCAGGACCAAAACGTCAAAGCAGTAGAAATTACTATCTTATCCCTCATATTAACATTTTTAAGATGGCGTCAAACGATCATTTCAACATGGCTATTGTAGGCACGGGTTCTATTGCCGGTCATTTTTTTAAAAGTATTGCAGATCTCCCAAATGCTTCTGTAGTAGGTATGTGTAGCTCCTCTGCAGATCGTGCAGCGGCAGCCCGGGAAAAGTATGGTGTGCCCGTATATCATGATCTGGAGGCCTTGCTTGACAAAGAGGAGGTTGATGTAGTCTGCATATGTACCGCTAGTGGTCAGCACCTTGAGCCTGCTCTGGTCGCAGCACGACAAGGCAAGCATATCATCTGTGAGAAACCACTGGAAGTGTCCAATGAACGTGCGCAGCAAATCATCGATACCTGTCAGGAATACAATGTGGTATTAGCAGGAATATTCCAAAATCGATATAGTAAAGACTATCAGGATCTTAAATCTGCCGTGGAGGCAGGTATGCTGGGCAAGTTGCTGGTGGGTAATGCATACATCAAGTGGTATCGGGATGATGCGTACTATGCATCTAGCCCCTGGCGCGGAACAATAAAAGGTGATGGCGGCGCCGCTTTTATCAATCAGGGTATTCATACCATTGATCTCTTACTTCATATTATGGGTGATGTGGATTCTGTATATGCAAAGACCCGTACTATGACGCATGATATTGAAGGAGAGGATGTGGGCATAGCCCTACTGGAATTTAAGAATGGTGCATTGGGAGCCATTCAAGCCAGTACCTCTATGTGGCCTGGATATCCAGAACGGTTAGAGATCTTTGGTGAAAAAGGAAGTGTCATCATGGAGGGAGGCAAGATCACCGCCTGGAATATTCAGGGTGTGGTGAACAAGACAGTAGATCAGTCTTCAGGCTCTCCATCGGGATCTTCTGATCCAATGGCCATCAGTTACCATCTCCACCGAAAGCAGATCAGCGAGATTCTGGAGAACATTCGCTCGGGAACCAGCCCAAAGGTCGATGGGGCAGAGGCGGTCAAGGCACTAAGTTTAATCAAAGCGATATATCGATCCTCCGCCGAGGGGAAAGCTATCCAATTCAGTTAACCAAACAACAGATAACATCCCCTGGTTTGGTACCAGTAACCTACGCCGTGGCTACTGTTACCAGAGTAATCGTAGATCCTGACCCAACCTTCCCCATCGGAAGGGGACTATTGTCCGTCTAGAATTATAACAGCTGAATTAGAATTTAACCTTTCAATTCTTCGAAGGGGACTCTTATCTGTTTAAATTATAGTCTTCTAAATGGAAAAATATTGTGGCAGCTGATGACCTTCTGGTTTTACACCCTGTATAATAGTAAATATAAAACCAGAAGAAAATGAAAAAGACATTTGTAGACCGACTAGAAGCTATTCAGTATATAGCAGAATTCTCAAGATCAGAAGGCGAATTTGAGGTGCTTCGGGAAGAACTGACGTTCAACTTTATTTATCATCAGGAGTATTTTATTAATGCCAGGCATATCAATGCTGTACTGGTGAAGTAGTTTGAAAAAGCGCTTACTGATTCTCAATTGACTAGAGACAAGACTTCAGGTAGATCAAAACACTTTTTGCTTTACTTTCTTCAAAACCATGTGCCACCAACGGCACGTTTAATTTCCGGGTCCGAAGTTCATTAATGAGCCATTCGAATGGTACGACACCTCCACCCGGTAAGACAAAATCACCGGCCCTGTTCCGATCTTTTGCGTGCACCATCGCTATACTGGAGTTTAAGAGATCGAGTGCTGAATGGATAATTGACTTAGCCTCCTCGGGAGAGGCGAGTTCAAATAAATTAGCAGGATCAAGGATCACCTTGGCTCGATCTGACCTAAGCTCAGAAATCAATTTATAGGCTTTCTTGGGTGAGCTGACGATATTGGTAAGTTCGGGTTCAATTCCAATTGACACTTTGTGTTTTTCACTGATTTTTACGGCTTTCTCCATGGTCTTAAGCATCGTACTCCATGCTTCCTTACTACCATTGTCAGGATGAGGTGCCCATTTGTCTTTTGGGTTTAGCGTGCCGGAACAAAGGCTGATCAGCGGTATGCTCAATTTGGAGCAGGCTTCAGCAATGACATTCAACCGACTTAAGCCATCTTCGATAACCTTTGGATCCGGATGTGCCATGTTAAACGTTCCAGAAGCACTGGTTAGATACACCTTGAAAGAATCCTGCGCTCCCTTAATTTCACCAATTTTCTTATCCGAAATCTTATTGGGCAATGATTCCAGTCCAGCACTTTCAAAGGATAAATGTGCAGACCGATATCCACATCTTGAAATCGCACCTAGCACTTTACCTATGTCCTCTCTTTGAAATGTCTTGCTAAATATTCCGATATCCATTATATAGCTGTAGCTTTTAACTGATCTAAATATACTCTCTTGCCATCCTGGATGGATTGATGAATGGCGATCATACCACGGGTGATTTCGGTACCTTCCCTGATCGAGGTGCCAAGCATTGGGTCTCCACTCATAATTACATCTGCAAATGCCTCAAGCTGCAGTCGATAGGAAAAACCATCTGCTGCTAAGGGACTATAAGATACTTTTTCATCTTCGGAATAGCATTGTACTTCACTACTTTTATAAAACCACGGATTGTAGGTTTTGGCAAAAACACTACCTCCTGTTCCATAGACTTGAAATCCTTCATGCCAGTCACCTCTTATCTTGATGGTCAGGTCGAGATGTCCAACAGCCCCCGACGCGAATTCAACATCAATAAACCAGCACCAGATATCTTGAATCGTGCGCAGATGGGCCTGGACGCTACCGATCGATCCTGCCAAAAACTGAGCTGTATCCAGTAAATGACTGCCGTGGGCCATCATGTAGTACCTTTCCGGATCTGCCTTGGGATCACTTATGGGCTTCACTGCCATTGTACTCTTGAATGGTATGGGCTGTACATTATCAGTCATGGTGTAGCGATGCGTGTTATCGCCATACCAGGCCTTCAGAGCTACGATTTCACCCAGTGTTTTATCGACAAACTTTTTTGCGTATGCGATCCCTTCATCAAAGCGCTTCATGTGACCGACCTGAACGACCACCTCATTTCTTTCCGCACATTCCTCTAATTCAATACACTCTTCAAGACTGTGACTTAAGGGCTTCTCAATTAAGACATGCTTCCCGGCATGGATTGCCTGAAGAGCAAGTGGCACATGGAGTGCATCTGCCGTGGCTATAATGATCGCATCGATCTCCGGGTCCTCAAGCATGGTAGCATAATCAAGATACGTTTTCACTGGCTTCCACATCATTTCCATCTGCTGTACCAAATCCACGGCCTTGTCACAGATGGCAAACAATGCTACATTCCTACCCTTTTGACAAGCTTCAAAATGAGCGAATTGTGCTATAGGACCGCATCCCAGAACTCCAATGTTCAGTTTCTTTCCTTGCATATTTTCAGCAGTATAACTTCTATCTGTTTGCAAAAGTATACCTGTCACTAAAATAGATAATCATGACATCGTAATGGAGTCTCCTTCGTCAACCGTAGTTTTTAATACTTCATAATTATTAATTTTATTTTCATCATTCAGATTCTAATACACCACCTTCAATGAATACCCTATGCCATCAAAGATTCTAAGAATCAACTCGAACCAGCTGATACGAATGCTTGAAGATCCTGCCTCTTTTGCTGGTAATATATTATGTGAAAAAGTACGGGGTAAGCGGTTCTGGTTACAATCTCGTGCTTCGTATGAGGGTGTAAGTATGATTGAAAAACCGCATTATAAAATCTCAGGATCTGTGCACGCTCTTAATGAAGAGAGTGAAATCAGGTACCAGGTCAGACCCAATCAGACATTCACTATTTTGACTGTTGTTCTGCCCTTATTGATGCTACCCGGTGTGTTTTTAAATCTGTCTGATCAGACCTCTTTTAGTGCCGTTAGTGCTCTATATCTGCTGGCCATGGTAGTGGTCATGGCTGTTTGCCTGACGCAGAGTATTCGATTAAAAAGAAAAGGAAACAGGCACTTTGTTGATTTTCTTGATACCTTAAATCAGCTTAAATAGCAATAGATGATATTAGGAACTTCACGTACACTTACGAAATGGCTTCTGATTACTTGTGGCGTACTACTCATATTCTCATATTTCGTCTTTAGACCGGTACCTATAGTTTCTGAAGAAAAGGCTTTGGTCACTTCGGGTATTGTTCGGGATATTTTCTCTGCCGGCACCCAGGATATTGTCTTTGAACTGCAGGACGACCCTCGTTTATTTTACATCAATCGCGGTTTGGATCGCGGACTTGATATTGAGCACTTGCATGAATTGTTGGTTGGAAATAAAGTGGTATTGAAATATCCCAAATACTGGACTCCCTTAGATTGGAAGGGAGAAGTGAGGCATGTTTCAAAACTGGAATTTGCCAATCAAGTCTTATTTAACGAATTGCAATAAACTCCAATTTTAAAACACACCCTACTTTTTTACTAATTCATGAGGAGCATTTTCTTAGATGCTACCAATGCATCCGTCTTTAACTGATAGTAGAATACACCTCCTGTCTCATATCCCAGGATTCCTCTCTCAAAAGGCAAGATATTGACGCCTTTTGATCCGACACCTTCGACTTCATACATTAGCTGGCCGCTAATCGCGAAAATGCTGATGGTATAAGCCTGCTGTACGGGTAGATAGAAAGGAATATGGGTTGCTTCCATAAATGGATTAGGATAATTCTGCATTAATTCGGCTCTGTCAGTATCCTGGAATACTGCATCAACAGTCTGATTCTTCACTAGTACTCTATTGGAAATATCTTGCTCTGACAGCGGAACAATAGATTCTCTGTCAGGAGTCTCCAAATGATCGGCAATGATCTGTGATCTGCTGTCACTGGTAGCCTGCACATCTGGACAACCTCCCATATTATTTTGCACCCGAACTAAAACTGAGCAGTAGTCCCAACTTCCATTCGGATCCAGCACATAGAGACGCACAGCATTTTGTCCCACATCATCACAACCAAATTCT
>JAUILM010000329.1 GCA_030432855.1 Bacteroidia bacterium | reverse complement strand
TGGGACATCGTGGGTGTGCTAAACAATGATATGATAGGAAATATCAAGGGGCTGGATGGAGTCATTGACAATAGTAGCTTCCGTGTTTTCTCCGAGCCAACTCCTGCGACCGATGATCTTCAGAAACAAACGTGGCGAAGGTTTTATGGAGGTGAAGTAGATGGGCCTTCCAGACAGCTTGCCCGCTACATTGACCGACTCACTGAGCAATACACAACAAACCTTGATGCAAAGATGATCTATCGCCTGGATCGGTTTGGAAGAGGTGGTCATCATCGACCTTTCAATGATTTGGGATTTGCCGGCGTCCGGATCATGGAAACACACGAACACTACCATCGTCAGCATCAGGATGTGAGAAATGAGAACGGTATCGCCTATGGTGACGTGCTCTCTGAGGTAGATTTTGATTATGCAGCTAAGTTGACCGGTGTAAATGCGATCACTCTGGCCTCCATAGCATGGGCACCTCCTCAACCCCCGGCGGTCCGTATAGCGGGTGTTGTAGAACCATCAACCTACCTCGAATGGGATCCAGTGGAGGCAGAGAATTTGACTGGTTACAAAATCTATTGGCGTGAAACTACAGCACCTCAGTGGCAGTGGAGTCGGTTTGTGGGAAATGTAACATCCTATACATTGGAGAATATAATTATTGACAACTACTTATTTGGTGTCGCTAGTGTAGGTAAGGATGGCAATGAAAGCGTGGTGGTTTATCCTGGAAATCTGGTACGAAGAGGACGTTAAATCATACTTTCCGCATATCAAACACTTTCGAAATAGCCGCTAAACCTATGGCATCCTGAATGCCTCCTTGCGACAAAAAAGAATCTATCTGCACCTTGCGAATATGATGGATCGCAATATCTTCCGTGCTGTCCAACTCCCTGCCACCCTGAAACGTAGCATTGATGGCCAGAAAGTGATAACATCGATTATTCACATACGAGGGATTGAGATAGGTAACGCCCAGATAAGACCATTCATCAGATAGATATCCGGTTTCTTCGTATAACTCCCTCTTTGCAGCCACCAGGGGTTCCTCATCTCCATCGATAAATCCGGCAGGAAGCTCCAGCAAGGCCTCATGGATGCCAAATCTGTATTGTTCTACCAGAATCAGGGATCCGTCTTCGTCCAGAGCAACTACATTAATGGTATCCGGTAGTTTCAAAACGATGGCATCCAAAATCGATTGATTTCTCGGACTCTCCATCTTTTGGATCTCTATATCAAACAAAGGCACATCGGGACCTTTATGTATGCTCAATTTTTTCCAGGGCTTTGTCTTTTTTTCAATCATTCGAGTTCCGATTTAACCTTATTCCAATCCCAAAGTACAATACTCCATTCTTTCCCATCTTTATCAGGATGTTTGTCAAGGGTAATAAATCCCACCTTTTTATGGGCATGCATGGATCGTACATTCTCCGCAGCTACCTCAGTGACACAGTATGAAAATGAGCTATTGAATAAGTGAAAGGCATCATACAGTCTGGAAAAAAGCCCCTGTCCTCGACAGGATTTATCGATGCAGATCTGTCCCATCACTATATAGTTTTGACTACCCAACAGGCTACCACCATAGGATATCTGGTCTATACGATCAAACATGAATGCCAGTTCAGGTACTTCATGTCGAAATTGAGGCAACATACTCAGTGCGTATCCCACCACACGACCCTCCTTGAGTATCACTACATGAGGACATAAGGCATTCATCTTCTCCAGGATTGAAAAGGTATGTTTCACAGTCACAAATCCCTCTCTTTCCTTTTCTTCAGGGTCCAGATCCCGAGCCAGATTCTTCGATTGAATTTCAAGAATCATCCTAAGATCCCCTTCATTTCGAACTCTTGAAAACTGCATTATGCACCTTCTGTAACCTGTGAAATACCAGTGTCGAGACCATCTATACTTTTAGCATTTCGATCCAACTGATATTCTATCATTTTTTCCTCACCCTTCTTTCTCGCCCACTTGTCCAACTCCTCACGATCACCTACATGTTCATATAATGGCACCGCAAAACCACAGGATTTTTGCACGAGATCTACATCCATCACCATAATCTGACGGGCTCCAATATTCTCATCAAAGAGGCCGATATACTGTTGAAAGTTATCTTCATTTCTGTGGTAGGCTATGGCATGCCCATATAATCTCAGGATAGACGGTCGACCTTCAAAAGCGCAGAACATGATCGTCATTCTGCTATCATGCTGCAGATGAGTCGCGGTCTCATTACCACTACCTGTCAGATTCAGCCAAATAACTTTGTTTGGAGATACCACTCTAAAAGTATCCATCCCTTTGGGGGACACATTGATCCTTCCGGTGGCCATCGCAGTACCCACAAAGAACAGGTGTTGCTCTTCAATGAAATGACGATACTTGTCAGAAATCTCTGTATACTTTTTGCCCATCTGTCTTTTTGCAGCAAGTTACATAACTTGCTTTCAGAGGTCCTATACCCTTCTAAAATAATTTGAGCTGCGGGTTGATATGCTGCAGATAGTAAGAGGAGTCCAGTGCAGGCCATTCTACATCAGACATATATAGTTTTTTAGCCAGCTTAAACTGATCGGCAATAGACTTGGCGAAAACTCCCTCTCCTTTCATCCGCTTGCCAAATCGACTATCAGATCGGTTGCCACCATGACATTCACTGATTTGGGACAAACTTCTTTTCGCCTTATCAGGATACGATTTTTGAATCCAATCACTGAATATCGCATCCACTTCTCCATTGAGCCGCACCACCGTGTACCCCGCTTTGGAAGCACCCATTAGGGATGATATTCGGATGATTTCCATCACTTCATGATTGTTGATACCTGGAATGATGGGTGCTACCATTACACCTACAGGGATACCTTCTTTCGCTAAATGAGCAATCGTCTGCAGCCGTTGCTTTACACTGGCGGTACGAGGCTCCATTTGTCGTCGTAGCGATTCATCTAAAGTGGTAATGGATATGATCACATGAATGAGTCTTTTTCTGCCTAGTTCGACCAGTATATCAAGATCTCTCTGAATCAAACTGTTTTTAGTAATAATACCTACCGGATGCTGAAACTCCTGAAACACCTTCAGTAAGGAGCGCGTCAGCCGAAACTTTGCCTCAGCCGGTTGATAACAATCTGTGTTTCCACTCATCACAATAGGCTCTCCTTTCCATGATCTATTACTGAGAAACTTATGGAGCAAATCCGGAGCATTCTTCTTGACCATAATCTTTGACTCAAAGTCGACTCCAGCACTAAATCCCCAGTAGGGATGCGTATTTCTTGCATAACAATACACGCATCCATGCTCACATCCCTGATAGGCGTTTATCGAGTAGTTCATCCCTACATCCGGACTCTTTACGTGATTTACAATCGTTTTAGGGTGCACTTCCTGATATTGTGTCTTCGTAAAATTACCCTCAGCTATGTCCTCAGGATCAAGATCAGCACTTCTAATTGTGTCCTTTGCAAAGGGATCAGCCGGATTTATTTGGGCACCTCGACCCTTTATATAGCCTATTGACGAATTACTTGTCATTTTATGTCGATTTATTCGGCAATATATATTAATTTTCTCTTAACTACAAGATACTTGCCCGTACTAAACCTGAGAATTTTCGGACATTTGTAGCATACTAGCTGGAAGTGGTTGGTGACACTATATATAGAAGTAAAGTATTATATGAAATACTAAGAAGTGCCACAACTTCGTTGCTAGAACTATACATTGAAAATTTAAAGGGAAAATCTATCAGTATGCAGATGCTTCGTTACTCAATCATATTTTTACTGGGACTATCATTGATCACCGCCTGTGGAGAAGGTGGAAGCTCCTCATCCGGGACCGTCATTGAGGGAAATATCAGTGATGCACAGGATATGCAGGTATTCTTTGATCTTATTTTACTAAACAACACCTCTGTCGTCGGCAAGTCCCCCGTAGAAAGTGATGGAAGTTTTAAGATAGAACTACCTGAGGGACACGAGCCTGGTATCTATCGATTGCGAGTAGGTTCACAGCGTGCATTGTTTTTCCTTGATGGTAGTGAAAAGAAAATTGGTCTCACCACAACGATGGCTAAGATCGGTGCCTATGACTTTGAATTGACGGGTACCAAGCATGCCAATGATATGATCGTAAATAATGGAAAGTTGCGAAGAAAGGAGTTGCAAGCCAATGAAATAGGTAAGTTGGTAGAAAGTGCTGCAGATCCAATGATTGCTATGCACTATGCATTTGCCCTGCCACCCAATGTTGAAAATATTGGCATCATGAAAACTGTCGCAACAGACCTTGGCAGCCAATATCCTGATTCAGAATTAACCAAGCGTTTTTCAGAACAGGTAGATGGACTGGAAAAGCAGATGGCCAGAATGCAGGCACAGGAACTCGTAAAGGTGGGTCAACCAGCCCCGGATATCGAACTTCCTAATCCTGACGGTGAGACAATGAAGTTATCTGATCTTAAAGGACAGGTTGTACTCCTTGATTTTTGGGCCAGTTGGTGTGGTCCTTGTCGGAGAGCAAATCCCCATGTAGTCGAGACTTACAACAAATACAAAGACCAGGGATTTACTGTATTTAGTGTTTCGTTGGACCGTCCCGGTCAGGCGGCTCGCTGGAAGCAGGCTATCGAGCAAGATAATCTGATCTGGCCCTATCATGTCAGTGATTTGAAATATTGGAACTCAGCTGCCGCTTCAACCTATGGAGTCAGAAGTATTCCTAAGACATTTTTAATTGACAAGGATGGCAACATTGCTAACACTAATGTAAGTCCATACCGACTTGATGATGCTTTGCAATCTCTTTTCTAGATAAGCAATTTACATGTCCTGATGGAGTAGCGCCATGAGTGCTGTAGTGGCCATGGCAACATTAAGGGATTCGGTTTTACGTCCTTTTGCCCTGGGAATAGTGAGCTTTTGGACATCAAGAAGCTCAGTTTTAACAGAAACACCATGTGTTTCATTACCTACTACCAATATCCCCGGTCGAATGGGTAACAAAGAGTAGATACTATGCCCCGTCATATCTGCCACGTATACGGGATATTCCTTATAGTGCTGGACTAGATTTTCCAGTGTGGTTTGAATGACAGGAATCCGACCAACGCTACCCATCGTTGCATGTATCGTTTTTGGATTATACGGATCTACACAATTCTCGCTAAGGAAAACCACCTCCAGGCCAAACCAGTCTGCAGACCGAAGAATTGATCCCAGGTTGCCAGGATCCTGTACCGCGTCCAGGTAGAGCATCCATTTGTCTGTGGTTTCTGGCCAGGTGCTGTCTGGTATAGAACATTCGATAAGGACCTGATCTGCCGTCTTGAAAGAAGAAATTTGATGTAGTTCATGATCGGTAACCTCATAGAGAGGAAAAGTACAATCCCTAAGGAAATCCTCATTTTGAGCAGCCCAAGAATCCAATGCGTACAATCCTCTGACTTCCAAATTGTTATCAATTATGATTTCTTTTACTACTTTCCTACCTTCGGCAGTAAATCTGGCGAGCCTTTGACGATACTTTTTTAGTTTTAGGGACTGAAGGTGTTTAATCCTGTTTTTTGAAATCGGTTGAAGCTGCATATCATTCAAATCAAGATCTTAAAGGTAGTCATTTGGCCAACCTTAGCCGGATCTTCGTGCTCCTGGCACTCGTGAGTCTATGCCTGGCCTGTAATACCCGAAAGTTTCTGAAGCCAGATGATGAGCTATTAGTTAAGAACAAGATCACATTTATAGATCCTGACAACCAAATACGGGACCGGGGAGCACTCAAATATGAACTCCAAACCCAGTTCAGACAACGGCCAAATGACAAAACCTTAGGACTCTTCAAACCCAGACTATGGTTTTACTACAAACAAGAGGAGAAAGGTGGCAGCAGCGACTTTGACAAATTTGTCCAGCAGAAACTGATGGAACCTCCGAGTCTTTATGAACCGGAGCAAACCGAAGAAACGAGGAAAGCAATGTGGCAATTACTTTTCAATCGCGGATACCTGGAGCCGGAGGTCTGGTTTGAAGACACCATCATAAATCAACGCGTATCGGTTCAGTACTTCGTTAAGCCAAACCGACTTTACACTGTCGAATCATTTGAAATCGAAACCCGGGATACTTTCATTCAAAGTATTGTAGACCAAAGTGCAGACAAGACCTTTCTTTACCCGGGACAGCCAGTTTCCAATGCATTACTTACACTGGAAAAGCAACGCATCATGGCTGAGCTATACGACGAAGGATACGCTAATTTCTCGTTTGGCAACTTCAGCCCACTGGAAGCTACCGACACCACAGATGCAACGGTTCAGATGCGACTGCGCATCGTCCCGGGACAGGAAGGCCGGTTTGAACGGAAGTATGTAGGTCACATCAATATCAATAATCAGGTACCCCGTGAAGATCCGACTTCGATAACTTTGGTTTCTTCTGAGATACATGATTCTGTTCGATTTGTTGGCTTTGAGGGGCCTAATCGGATTGATCCGGCCGTTTTATTGGAAAACATCAAATTCAGGCCCGGCCAGCTGCTGAAAAAAGAGGATCTCGCAGCCACACGAGCACAGTTACAATTGCCTGCCGTACAATTTGCGGATATCCGGTCTATTGCTCGAAATGATACCAGTAATATTGTGGACTTTGAGATCGATATTATACCTAACAAGCGCATTGAAA